>JBDTFI010000589.1:0-5822 GCA_039938035.1 Acetobacteraceae bacterium
GCTGGACGGGGACGGATCGTGAATATCAGTTCGGGCGCCGGAATGGCCGCCTCGCTGACCGGCATCCAGGCCTATTGCTCGGCCAAGCACGCGGTGATCGGGCTGACGCGCCAGCTCGCGCACGAACTGGGGCCATTCGGGATCACCGTGAACAGCGTCGCGCCCGGTTTCGTGCGGACCAATCAGGCGACCGAGACACAGTGGGCGAGCTATGGCGAAGCGGGGCAGGAAGCGCTGGTGCGCGGCGTCGCGATGAAGCACCTGGGCACGGCGCAGGACATCGCCAACGCGGTGGTGTTCTTCGCCTCGGATCTGGCCGGCTTCGTCAACGGCCAGATATTGTCGGTGGACGGCGGCAAGTAGGGGGATTCGGGAATGAGCGAGAACACGCGCCCGCAAGGCGAGCCCTGGCAGTGGGACGAAGCGACCTGGCGGCGCATCGTCGGGCGCGCTCGCGCCGGACGAAGCCTGCGTCCGGCGAGCTGGCCGAACGGCGCGCGCTGCGCCGTCGCGCTGTCGTTCGACGCCGACCACGAGACGATCCCGCTGCGCGACGCCGACGAGAGCCCGATGCGGATCAGCGAGGGCCAGTACGGCAACCGCCAGGGCATGCCGCGGATACGCCGCCTGCTGGAGAAGGAATCCGTGCCGGCGAGCTTCTTCTATCCCGCCGTCTCCGCCTTGCTGCACCCCGACGAGGTCCGCGCGGTCGCCGCCGACGGCCACGAAATCGGCATCCACTCGTGGATTCACGAGAAGAACACCGATCTGCCCTACGCCGCCGAGCGCGACCTCAGCTTCCGCGCCGCCGAGGTGCTGTCGCGGTTGTCAGGCAAGGCGCCGGTCGGGATGCGAACCGCGAGTTGGGATTTCTCGGTCAACACGCTGAGGATCATCCGCGAGATGGGACTGCTCTACGACAGCAGCCTGATGGCCGATGACGACCCGTACGAGCTGACCGACGGCGGCGAAGCCACCGGCATCATCGAGTTGCCGCCCGAATGGATCCGCGACGACGCGGTCTATTACAACATGACCCGCTTCACCGGCCTGCGCCCGTACACGCCGCCGTCGTCGGTGGAGGAGATCTTCCGCGCAGAGTTCGATGGCGCGTGGGAGGAAAGCGGGCTGTTCCTGCTCACCATGCACCCCCACATCTCCGGCCACCGCAGCCGCATGCCGGTGTTGGCGCGGCTGATCACGCATATGAAGGCGCGCGGAGGGTGCTGGTTCGCGACGCATGCGCAGGTCGCGGAGTGGTGTCGGGAGAAGGGAGGTGAGCGAGGTGGGGTGGCGTAACTACTCGGCGACTTTCGGTACGCTGTGACTATGGTTTCGGAAGGGCACATATGGGCTCACGTGCGGCCTGTAGCATCACCTGGATGATCCGCAGCTTATTCCGCAGACGCGGTAGGCTCGGATCGGCGTCGTCTGTTGGGATTAACGCCGTCACCGTCCCATTCGCTTCATTGTAAGCGATGAAGTCCTCCAATTCCTTCCGGCTCATGATGCCTGTACGGGCGACGAACACGGAATAATCGTCGCCCAAATGGGCGGCGAGCCATGCTTCGCTGATCCACTGCCGGAGTTGGCCGTAGCTGAACCCGGTGCGCACCGCCAGATCGACAGCGTCCGCATGGCTCAGGTTCTCCGCGTCTTCGAAGCCTTCTCGCTCCAGCCGCAATTCATGATTGTAGGTCATGCCGTGCAAGGCAGACAGCGGTGTGGCCTTGTAGCTCGCGGTCGGCATCGTCCGCGCGATACTGAGTGCGAACTGCTCCAGGAATGCGAGAGCCCGCTTCGGGAAGAAGCCGAAAAAGAAGCTCAGGACTGGCATTACATCGAGGAAGTTCATACGTTCGGCGACAAACGAAAGCACGAGCGACACCGTGCTCGCCACCGCGATGCGAATTGCGCCATCGATCATGGTTTCGGGCGTGAGGTCGAGCATGAAATAGGCGCGCGTCAGCGATATGAGGAAATAGATGTAGGCACCCAGAAAGCCGAACTGGAAGCCCACCAGGCCCGACATCAGGTGCTTATAGAATAAGTCGAATGCCTGCGGAGCCCCGCTGCCGTAGCTTTCGATGAACGGACCCATCATCAGCATGTTCGCGCCCTTGCTAAAGTCCACGCCGCACTGCGCCGCCTCGCGCACCGGCTTGAACAGCAGCAGGATCGAGATGCCGAGCGCGACAACGATCGAAGCGAGCACCGTGCTACCGAGATAGAACCTGTAGCTGCCGCGGACCAGGAGGCGGTAATCGACTTCCAACCGTCGGACCTCCGGCAATTGATCGGTCGGTATCTCCCGCAACAGGCGTACCTTCTTGCGCCAAGTCATGGCATGTACGTAGAGCAGCGGCACGCTGGGCACGATTAGTATGGCGAGCGCGGCCAGCAGCAAGTTGTACTGGAAGAAGACCGGGTCGAACCAGTGCGCGATTGCCAAGATGCTCCGCCGGTCCGTGCAGTTACTGTTCTGCATGCTTTCGTGCCATAGCCAAGCAGCGATTCCCAAGACGGGCAGGGTCAGCACAGCGTAGCAGGCGCCATCCACTGCGATCGTGCGCAGCGACACCGTGTCTCGACGCATTCTCGCGTCGTGGTTCTGGGTCATGCTTCCCTCCCACCGATCGCGCACGCGATCGCCTCCTGGACGGCCTGGCGCCAAAAAGGGATGTGATTGAATGGGCGGCCGGCCTTCCGATCGCGCAGTCCAAGGCTCCACCCGACAATCTCGAAATGATCAGCACGGAGCACCCCGCGAAAGTCGCCCCAGCCGGCGGAACTCAGCGGAACCAGGCCGTCATTGTCGTCCGTCATGATATCGGCGAAGGAACGTAGGAAAACGGGCAGTTCGTGGCGGGGGCGCCGTCCCGCATACGAGAGGTACGCGACGTCCGCCCTATCCGGAATGGGTTCCTGAAGCCTGGTTTGCGGATCGAGGTCCGTCAGGGCCCGGCTCCACCAACGACGGGCCACGGCGGACAGCGGCCCCGCCCCGGTCAGCAGCCGCTCGGCGACCGCTGTGCCACGGTGAGGCGTCGCGACGGTCAGTAACGACCTGATGCGGTGATCCGGATCGAGATGCGCGATCGCATAGCGCGCGTCCAGCCCGCCCATGCTGTGCCCGACCAGGGCGAACGCGTGAGCGGGATGCCGCCGCAGGACGATGGCCAGTTCGGCGGCCCGCGCAGCCACGCAACCCGTGGCGGGAAGCCTAGGGATGAGGGGGCTTATGCCGGCCAGCCGCAGCGCCGAAGCGACTCCGCGGAAATAGTTGATGGGCCCGATTCGCTCGAACCCCAGAAAGCCGTGCAGCAGGACGGGTACGGGACGGGTCGATGCCACCTATCGTCCTTCCACAAGGTGCCGCAGTGGCGGGTGCATACCTGCCCCACCCGGCTTCTACCTGGAATTTCCACTCTGATACGCGAAGATGTCCAGATCTCCGTGACAGAGCAATGCGGCGAGCCAGAGCGCTCCAGTTGCGAGACATAGCCGGCCGTCATGTTGAGAGACCGGGCGAACACGGCCCGACCTTGCCGCACGCCCCGGAACTCGCGCACTAATGACGTGGCCGAGCAAAGGCGGGTGAGCAGATGAACGGACACGACATCGGAATATGGCCGGCGGGAGCGGCCTACATGGACGGGCGCTTCATGCCGGTGGGCGAGGCGACGATTCCTCTGACCGAATGGGGTTATCGCCGGTCGGACGTGACCTATGACGTGGTCAGCGTCTGGGATGGCGTGTTCTTTCAATTGGACGCGCATCTGCGCCGGTTCCGCGCATCGATGGCGGCGCTCCGACTCCAACCCCAGGAAAGCGAGGCCGAGCTGCGCGGAATCCTGCATGAACTCGTCTGCCGCGCCGGTCTGCGCGAGGCCTACGTGGCGATGGACTGCCTGCGCGGCAGTCCGCCAGCGGGCGCGCCACGCCATCCCGCCAATGCGCGCCCGTACCTGGCCGCGTTCGCCGTCCCCTATGTCTGGCTGATGCCGCGTGAGGTCATCGATCGCGGCGCGCATCTCATCATCGCCTCCACGCCGCGCATCCCGCCGCAATGCGTCGATCCGCGCGCGAAGAACTTCCATTGGGCCGACATGACGCGGGCATTGTTCGAGGCCCATGACGCCGGCGCCGACAACCCGGTCCTGCTCGGGCTCGACGGCAACGTCACGGAAGGGCCCGGCTTCAACGTGTTCGCGGTCACCGACGGCGTGGTCGCCACGCCGGACAGCGGGGTGCTGGAAGGCATCACCCGGCTATCGGTGATCGAACTCTGCGAGAAGCTTGGGGTTCGCTGCGAGAAGCGGGTCGTGCCGGCGGCGGAACTGCGCGAGGCCGACGAGGTATTCATCACCTCGACGGCCGGCGGGGTGATCGGCGTGACCCGGCTGGACAATCGTATCATCGGCAATGACAGCCCCGGCCCGCTGACCATGCGACTGCACGACGGGTACTGGCGGCTGCGCCGGGAAGGATGGCACGCCGAACCGATCAACTATGAGGCCGCCGTCGCGTGATCACCGCGCCTGCTGGATCGCCGACAGAATCCACCGGCCGCCGTGCGCTCGCACGAAGGTCCACAGCTCGGTCGCCGTGACGTGCTCGGTCGGACTACCGTCGGTGATCCGGCCGGTCGCGTCGCGCGTCACGTCGATCATCGCGAAGCGCATCGCGACGGTCGCGTAATCGCGCCCCTGCTCGGCCCAGGACTGCGAGAGGTCGCCCGACAGCAGGCTCACGTCGGTGACGGTGTTGCGCTCGCCCCGGCTCGCATAGTCGGAAAGCTGGTTGGCGAAGTAGCTGACCATCTCCGGCGTTGCGAGCGTGCCGAGCGCGTTCACGTCGCTCCGGCTCCAGGCATCCTGGATTTCGTGCAGGCTCTGCTCGAAGGCGCGGAAATCGTCCGGCCCGATGGCAACCGGCGGCGCGGCGGCACGCCCGCTTCCCATCGGAACCGCCCCCGGCGCGACACCCTGGTTGCCGCGGGCGAAGAAATTCCCGGCCCCCGCATAGGCCGGGGTGTTGCGGCGCAGAAGGCGCCAGACCCAGCGCACCAGCATCACCACGATGACGACCCGCAGCAGCAGCCACAGCAACCCGCCGCCGCCGAAGCCGAAGCCGTGGCCGAACAGCATGCTGCCCAGCCCGACCCCGATCAGGCCGCCCAGCAGTCCTGATCCGAAGCCCGAGCGGGAGGGCGAGGCGTAGCCGGGCGACCCATAGGCCGGATTGGACGGCCGAGGCGTCAGACTGCGGTCGATCGGCGCGGCGTAGGACGGCGCCGTGCGGGTCATCGGCGGGGGCGAGAACGTATAGCCGCCCCGGCTTCCCATCGAGCCGCCACCGCCTGCCCGCGCAAGCGCGAGGCCGGGCTGGAGCACGAGGGCGAGGGCCGCGACGGCGGCCAGTAGCGAAGAGGTACGGCGCATGAGCGGTCGCCTGTCCGTGATTGCCGGCCGAATATGGTGTGCGCCGATGCCGGCGGCCAGTGGACGGATCAGCCGCCGGCCATCGTCATGCCCTCGATCCGCACGGTGGGCGCGTCGGTGCCGCGGCGAAACACGAGATCGTTCGCGGGCGTGAGATGGGCGAACATCTCCGGCAGGGTGCCGGCGATGGTGATCTCGGCGACCGGCTCGGCGAGCGCGCCGTCGCGGATCATGAAGCCGGCCGCGCCCCGGCTATAGTCGCCTGTCACGCCGTTCACGCCCATGCCGATCAGCTCCGTCACATACAGCCCGAGCTTGATGTCGGCCATCAGCTTCGCCGGCGAGAGCGGTCCGGGTGCGAGATACAGATTGGTGGGC
>JBDTFI010000590.1:0-4027 GCA_039938035.1 Acetobacteraceae bacterium
GTCGGCGGCGGTCTATCTGCCGGTGTGGCATCCCGAGGTCGAGGAGTTCATCGAGATGCGCCGCCCGACCGGGGGCGATCCGAATCGCAAGGCGCTGAACCTGCATCATGGCATCCTGCTGTCCGACGCCTTCATGCGCGCCGTGGAGGCCGACGAGGAGTGGCCGCTCACCTCGCCCAAGGACGGCGCGGTGGTCCGCAAGGTGGGCGCGCGTTCGCTGTGGATCCGCATCCTGACCGCGCGGATCGAGACCGGCGAGCCGTACTTGATCTTCTCCGATCATGTGAACCGCGCTCGGCCCGAGCATCACAAGCTGGCCGGGCTGACGGTGAAGACGTCCAACCTGTGCAGCGAGATCACGCTGCCCACCGGAATCGACCACCACGGCCAGCAGCGCACGGCGGTATGCTGCCTGTCGTCGCTCAATCTGGAATCGTGGTTCGAGTGGTCGACCCATCCGACGTTCATCGAGGACGTCATGCGCTTCCTCGACAACGTGTTGCAGGACTTCATCGATCGCGCCCCGCCGGGGATGGAGCGGGCGCGCTACGCGGCGATGCGCGAGCGCAGCGTCGGCCTGGGCGTGATGGGGTTTCACTCGTTCCTGCAGTCGCAGATGGTGCCGTTCGAGAGCGTCATCGCTAAGGTCTGGAACAAGCGCATGTTCCGCCACATCCGTGAGCAGGCCGACAACGCCTCCCGCGTGCTGGCCGAGGAGCGGGGCGCCTGCCCGGATGCCGAGGAGTACGGCATCATGGAGCGGTTTTCGCACAAGATGTCGATCGCCCCGACCGCCTCGATCTCCATCATCGCCGGCAATTCGAGCCCCGGGATCGAGCCGATCGCGGCGAACGTGTTCCTGCAAAAGACGCTCTCGGGCAGCTTCACGGTGCGCAACCGCCATCTTCAGCAATTGCTGGCCCAGAAGGGGATGGACAACGAGGAAATCTGGTCGCGGATCACGCTCAACAAGGGCAGCGTGATCGATCTGGATTTCCTGACCGAGCACGAGAAGGCGGTGTTCAAGACGGCGTTCGAACTCGACCAGCGCTGGGTGATCGAGCACGCCGCCGACCGCACGCCCTATATCTGCCAGAGCCAGTCGGTGAACGTCTTCCTGCCAGCGAACGTCAGCAAGCGCGACCTCCATCAGATCCATCTGATGGCGTGGAAGAAGGGACTGAAATCGCTGTATTATTGCCGCAGCCTGTCGATCCAGCGGGCCGACGCGGTGAGCGAGAAGGCGGTGGCGCCGACGGCGTTCACCGGGATGACCGCGGTGAACGAGGACGCGATGCTGCCGCTGACGATGCCGCCGGCGCGGGTGGGGACGACGGATTACGAGGAGTGTCTGGCATGCCAGTGAGGCGAGCCGGCTATGCCTCGAGGCCGGCCGACTCGGTCGAACTGATCCCGGGCCGTGGCCGGATCCGCGATAATTCGGGGCCGATCTCCTGCTCGGCAAGCCGCACGTCATAGAACTGCTGGAGGTTGAGCCAAAACGCCGCGCTGGTCCCGAAGAAGCGGCCGAGGCGGAGCGCCGTGTCGGCGGTGATCCCCCTCGTGCCGTGCAAGATGCCGGTGATCCGGTTGGGCGGCACGTTGATCTCACGCGCGAGGTCGGCTGCGGTAATGCCAAGTCCTTCGATCGCATCGGCGAGGTGCTCGCCTGGAGGTATCGCGGTTCGTGCCATGTCGCCTCTCCTCAATGATAGTCCACGATCGTCACGCGCTCCGGCCCCCGCGATCCGGGCGACCATTCGAAGCAGGCACGCCGTTGGGCGTTGATCCGAACGCTATACTGGCCGCTCCGATCGCCACTCAGCTTCTCCAGACGATGTCCGGGGAAGTTCGCTACATCGGCAAGACTGGTCGCCGCGTCCAGGCGATCGAGGGTTCTCTCGGCCTGCCGGCGAAAGGCCTCGAATTGCCTGACCCGTTCGCCGCTCGCGAACCGCGCCGTCTGACGATCACCGTAGCTCAGGATCACCGCGCAACGCTAACTCGAATGACGAGTTACGTCAACCGTAATTCACCCTATTCCGGCCGGGAGCCGTAGTCTCCGCCCGCAATGATCCCAGACGCCGAACGTCACTTCCTCGCCGCCGGCCGCGTCGGCCGTCTCGCGACCGTGGACCGGCACGGCGCGCCGCATGTCGTGCCGGTCTGCTATGCCGTTGATGATGCCATGCTCTACGTCACGATCGACGAGAAGCCCAAGCGCGCCGGGCGGGCGCTCAAGCGGCTGCGCAACATCGCCGAGAACCCGCGGGTCGCGCTCGTTGTAGACCGCTACGACGAAGACTGGAGCCGCCTTGGGTGGGTTATGCTGCGCGGGCTCGCCGAGGTTCTGGACCAAGGGCCGGAACACGATCGCGCTCAGGCGCTTTTACGCGACCGCTACCCGCAATACCTCGCCATGAACCTCAATCCCCTGCCCGTCATCGCACTGCGGATCGCGCGGGTGACGAGTTGGGGGGATCTCGCGGACTGACTACTCCGCCGCCAGCATGTGCGGCGTCTCGGCGTGACCGCCGTATCGCTCGACCCACATGCGCCCGATCGCCACCGCCTCCTCCGGGGTCAGCCAGGACCATTCCGCGCCGCGGGCGCGGATCGCGACCCAGCGCGTCTCGCCGTGGACGGCGTGTTCCTCAACCGAGTAGGGACCGACGGCGTGCGACATCGATACTCTCCGTAAGCCGGTAACCCCTGTCATCCAGCAACCGCCGACGGGGGGTATCGCCGTGCGCGTGGCCGTCAGGTTCGCAAACCAAAGCGAGTCGCCCCAATGAATTCAGCTTACGGCCACAAAGCGAACATATCATGAATGGTCACGGATTTGTCAACAGCAATTTCAAGCATTCAGGCGATTGTCTGACCGCGTTCGGAGCGTCCTGAATGAGCATCATCCGCCGGCTTCCGATCCTCGTCCTGCTGGCGGCATTCTCCGCCCAGGCACAAGGGATTCGCACCGGAGTAGCTTCGTACGGGGACTGGCGTACCGATGCGCCGGGGCTCTGGCGGCACCTGACGCCGGCCGACCTGCCGGCGCCTGGCGCGACCTCCTCGGCCGGCAATCCCCCACGCCTCGTCGCCCGGCCGAAGGATGCGAGCCTGCACGTCCCGACCGGCTTCACGGTGGCGCGCTTTGCCGCCAGCCTGACCAATCCGCGCATGATCCGCGTCGCACCGAGCGGAGAGATCTTCGTCGCCGAGAGCGCGGCCGGACGCATCCGGCTGCTGCACGCGGCCGACGGCGCGGCGCAGCCGGACGGGCAGGATGTCTTCGCGAGCGGCCTCGATCAGCCGTTCGGTATCGCCTTCTGGCCGCCGGCGACGCCGCGCTTCGTCTACGTGGCGGAAACCAACCGCGTCGTGCGCTTCCCCTGGCATCCCGGGGCGCTCCATCCGGACGGACCGGCGCAAACGATCGTCGCCGAGATCGCGCCCAGCACCGGCGGCCATTGGACGCGCGATGTCGCGTTCAGTCCGGACGGGCAGCGGATGTACGTCGCCGTCGGGTCGATCTCCAATGATTCCGACCAGCCGGAGCCGTGGCGCGCCGACGTGATCGCCTTCGATCCGCAAGGCGGCGGGCGGCGGGAATTCGCGACCGGATTGCGCAATTGCGTGAGCCTGGCGATCGCGCCGCGGTCGGGCACGCCGTGGTGCGCGGTCAACGAACGCGACGGGCTTGGCGACAACCTGCCGCCCGACTTCATCACCCACGTACTGGACGGCGGCTTCTACGGCTGGCCGTGGTTCTACATCGGCGATCACGAGGACCCGCGCCATCGCGGCAAGCACGAGGAGCTGGCCGCGCGCGTCCTGATGCCGGACGTGTTGATCCAGCCGCACTCGGCCCCGCTGGGGATGGTCTTCTATGACGGACACGGCCCGGCGGCGTTCCCGGCGGACTACCAGGGCAGCATCTTCGCCGCCCTGCACGGATCATGGAACCGCGCGCTGCGGACGGGCTACAAGCTGATCCGCATCCGTCCCGGCGACGGCGCCTATGAGGACT
>JBDTFI010000591.1:0-5387 GCA_039938035.1 Acetobacteraceae bacterium
TGCCGAGTAGGCCGTAGACGCGCGCCGGCCCGGCGCACATCAGATCGACGAGGCGCGGCAGGCTCAGCCGCCCGGCGTTCACATGATCCAGCATGACCGGCACGATGGTCTGCACGCCGGTGAGCCCGGCCGCGCAGTCCGGCCAAGGCAGCGTCTTCTTCTCGCGCGCATGGGGGGCATGATCGGAGCCGACGGTGTCGACCGTGCCGTCGGCGATGGCGGCCCAGGCGGCGTCGAAATGGCGCCGGCCGCGGATTGGCGGGTTCATCACGCCGAGGCCGCCGAGGGTTTCGTACACCTCGGGCGCCACTTGGGTCAGGTGGTTCACCAGCACCTCGACCGTGGCGATGTCGCGGAAGGCCTTGAGGTAATCCAGCTCCTGCGCGGTCGAGACGTGCAGGATATGCGCGGGGCGTCCTGTCTTGCCGGCGAGCGCCATCAGCCTTCGGGTGCCGAGGAATGCCGTCTCCTCGTCGCGCCATTCCATGTGGGATGCGTAGGGGTCGCCGCGTTTGAACAATGCGCGACGGCCTTGCAGACGGTACTCGTCCTCGCTGTGGTAGGCGATGCGCCGGCGACCGGCGCGCATCACGCGTTCCAGGTTCTCGTCGTCCTCGACCAGCAGGTCGCCGGTGGAACTGCCGGCGAATACCTTGATGGCGCACACGCCGCGCCCGGTCTCCAGGTCCGCGAGGTGCGGGACGTTGGTTTTCGTCCCGCCGACATAGAGGCCCATGTCGCACCAGGCGACCCGCTCCACGTAGTCCTGCTTCCAGGCGAGACGCTCGGCATCGGTGATGGACGGCGCGGTGTTCGGCATGTCGAACAGCACGGCGATGCCGCCGAGCACGGCGGCGCGGGTACCGGTCGGGATCGTCTCCACCGCCGCGTCGCCGGGGTCGCGCAGGTGGGTGTGGCTGTCGATCAGGCCGGGCAGGACGTGCAGGCGGCGTGCGTCGATGATCTCGGCGGCGGTCGCACCGGCGGGGACGCCGAGCGCGGCGATGCGGCCGTCGCGCACGCCGATGTCGGTTTGCTCCGTGCCCCAAGGGAGGACGCAGGTGCCGTCGCGGATCAGGAGGTCGTAGTGATCGGTCATGGCTCACGCCGACACAGGATCATCTTGCTCAGCGTCGTCCCCGCCCCAGCCATGTGATCACCACATCCGATCGTGGCCGCGCCCGACACGCGAGCGTCTGGCCAGCGTTGGCCTGCTCGGCACCGAGCGCGGCATCACTGCGCGGCAGGAGCGAGACCTCGCCGCTCTCCAGTTTCGAGATGCAGACACCGCAATTGCCCGAGGCGCAGGCATAGGGATAGTCGAGCCCCGCGCCGATCGCCGCCTGCAGTACCGTCTGGTCGTCACGGCAGGCGATCTCGATGGGCACGTTCCGGATCGTGACCTTGTGGATCTTCGCCGCGACCGTCATGCCGACGCTCACGCCGCGTGCCGGCGCGACGGGCTCGCGCGCGTCGAGCCGAATTGGGGATGGTACCAGACCACGGCGGGGAAGCGGGCCAGGGCGTAGCCGTACAGAGCCAGCCCGATCGCCGGCTCGTCACCGATGACCTCCGTGCCGTGGATGTCATGGTCGGCCATGGCCATGCCGCTCCCGGGCTCCGCCATCACCTCCCCGACCTTGACCACCTCGGCGCGGTTGACGTCGGTACCGGCGTCGATGCGGCGGTAGAAGACATGGCGTTCGCGACCGGAGATGACGGCGTTGACGCACCAGATGCCGTGGTCGTGCGGCGCGGCTTCCTTTCCCGGCATCCCGATGGTCAGATAGAGCCCATGCCCGTCATTCTCCTCGACCAGCAGCGCATGATTCCGGCCCTCGGCTTCGGGCATAGCGAAATCGGACAGCGGAAATAGCTCCGTCCGTTTCGCCAATCCGACCAGCTTCAATTTGATGGCGTGCAGGGCCGAGGGAGTCACTCCCTCCTTGCCGGTGATGTTGTGAACATGGCGCAGCAGACTGGCGCAGGCGCTCGCGCGCCGGTCGGCGATCATGGCGGACATGGAACCACTTTCCCTGGATAACGGATGAACGCTAACCCCGACCCGATCGGGCTGCAACTAACCCCGCGCCAGGGTTTCGAAGGTGTCCCCCGCAGTCGACACGCCCAAAATGTGCCGTCGATGCCACAGCGCATAAAACAGCAGCATCCAGGCGGCCATGCCCTCCCCGCCCGGTGCGGCGGAGCGGAACAGGGCCTCCACCTTGGCCGGGTCGGCGATCTCGGCCACCCCGGGCTGGGCGGCGACGAGGGGGCCGAGGCGGGTGCCCTGGCCTCTGATCCAGTCGGCGATCGGGACGGTGAAGCCTCGCTTGGGGGTGAAGGGTTGCGCTTCGGGAAGGTTCTGCTCCAGCCAGCGCCGCAGCAGCCATTTACCCATGCGCTTGCGGAGTTTCAGGCTGTCGGGCAAGCGGAATGCGGCGGCGGCGACGGCGGGGTCGAGGAACGGCGTGCGGCCTTCGACACCGTGCGCCATCAGGCAGCGGTCGAGCTTCAGCAGCAGGTCATGCGGTAGCCAGTCGGCGATATCGGCGGCCTGCGCGGAGGCCAATCGTGTGCGCCCACCTTCGGCGGCCAGCGCCTCGCTGGCGGCGAAGCCGTCGCGCCAGCCGGTCCGGCGGTCGCGCAGGACGTCGATGCGGTCGAACACGCCGCGTCCGCGCATCACGCGCCCGCCCAGCCACCAGGGCCGCATGGCGCGGCGATAACGCCCGTAGCCGGCGAACAATTCGTCGCCCCCCTCGCCGGACAGCACGACCTTGACGTCAGCGCGCGCGCGCCGCGCCAGAAACCACGTCGGAATGATCGCGTAGTCGGCCGCCGGATCGTCCATGCAGGCGACGATCTCCGGCAGGTGCCGCCAGACCATCTTCTCGGTGATCTCGATCGCTTCGTGCTGCGCGCCCGCCGCGCGCGCGACCGTCGCGGCGTGCGCCCGCTCGTCGGCCGCGCCCGGCACGTCCCAGCCGGCGGTGAAGGCGAGGACGGGCGCGCTGTTCAGCCGCGCCATCAGTGCCAGCAGCACCGAACTATCGACGCCGCCCGAAAGGAACATGCCGTACGGCACGTCGCTGCGTTGATGCAGCAGCACGCTGCTTTCGAGCGCGCCGTCCAGCCGCTCCAGCGCGTCGGCCTCGGTGATCTCCTCCGGGCCGCCCTCAGGGAGCGGGGACAGGCGCTGGCGCTCGATGACGTGGCCCTCGAGGCAGGTCAGCGTCTCGCCGGGCAGCACGCGCTCGATGCCGGTGAAGATGGTCTGCGCCCCGGTGGTGAACTGCATTTGCAGCAGTTCATCGCGCGCCGGCATGCGCAGCCCGCGCGCGACCAGCCCGGCCGCGTGCAGCGCCTGCGGCTCCGACGCGAAGGCGAGGCCACCAGGGGTCTGCGCGATGTAGAGAGGCTTGATGCCGAACGGGTCGCGCGACAGCGTGACGGTGCGCGCGGCACGGTCATGGATGGCGATGGCGTACATGCCGCGCAGATGGTGCGCGAAATCGGCACCGTCGCGGCGGAACAGGTGCAGCGGCGGTTCGCAGTCGCTTTCGGTGTGAAACTCCACGTCCGGCAACTCGGCGCGCAGTTCGCGGTAGTTGTACACTTCGGCGTTGGCGATCAGCGTCGCCGGGCCGGCGAACATCGGCTGCTCGCCGGTCGCGAGGTCGATGATGGCGAGACGGTTCTGCGCCAGCGCGATCCGCCCGACGACGGCGTGCCCGCTGCCGTCCGGGCCACGATGGGCCATCGCGCCGATCAGACGCGCGAGCACCGCCGCATCGGGCGGCGGCGCGCCGGAGGCCAGCACGAGGCCGGCGATGCCGCACATCAGGGCTTCTCCACGGTGGCAAGGAAGGCGCGCCAGCTTGCGAGCACCGGGGCTTCGGCGAAGTCGGCTTCGAAGCGCGCGCGCCCGGCGGTGGCGAGCGCGCGCGCCGTCGGGGCGTCGCGCAGCACGGCGGCGAGGGCGTCGGCCAAGGCCGGGGCGTCGTCTGTCGGCACGAGCATCCCGTCACGGCCGGGCGCGATGAGTTCCGCAGGTCCGCGTGCGGCGGCGGCGACGACCGGGAGTCGCGCCGACCAGCCCTCGAGCACGACGTTGCCGAGCGGCTCGTGGCGCGACGGGCACGCCAGCACATCGGCGGCGGCGAGCAGCGCGGCGGTGTCCTCGCGCCAGCCAGGCAGGTGGACGCGCGCGGCCACCCCCTCGGCGCCGGCGAGGGCGGTCAGCGCGGTTCGCTCCGGTCCCTCTCCGGCGATCACCGCATGGGCATCGGGCAGGCGGGCCAGGGCGCGGATCAGCACATCGAACGCCTTGTTGCGATGCAGGCGGCCGAGCGCGAGGATCAGGGGGACATCCTCCGGCACGCCGAGCGCCGCGCGGGACGCGGGGGACGCGCCGGCCATGTCGGGGGCGAAGTTAGGCAGGTGATGCACGCGCGGGGCCGGCCAACCCTGGTCGCGTATCCAAGCGACGATCCCCTGCGTGTTGCCGATCAGATGGTCGCACCGGCGGAAATTCCGCAAATCGTAGAAGCCGCCCAGCCGCCCAGCCAGCACCCAATCCCCGCTCGGGGTGAAGCGCGCCGCCCGGCTCATCCAGGCGACGACGACGCGCGGGGCGAAGCGCGTGAGCGCGCGGGCGAGGCGCGGGCGGGTCAGCAGGTCGAGCGGGCCGCCGAAACCAAGCTCCACCGGCGCCAGCCCGTCCGCGGCGAGCCGGCGCGTGCGGGCGGCGTCGCGGCGGATGACGGGCAGCACCGTCTCCCCGGCGCGCGCCAGCGCCGCGCTGAGACGCTCGAAGAACAGCTCCGCCCCGCCTGCCGGGGCGCCGGCCATCACATGGGCGACTTTCATCGTGGGCCTGTAGCACTTCTTGCCCCTTGGAGCGCCACCGCCCATCTTTCGGGACATGACACGAATGGCCCCGCTGTCCGCGCGCACCGTGATCGAGGTTTCCGGCGAGGATCGGGTGGCGTTCCTGCAAGGGCTGGTCTCCAACGACGTGAACGACGCGGCGCCGGGCCGGGCGGTGTGGGCCGCGCTGCTCACGCCCCAGGGCAAGTATCTGGCGGATTTTTTCATCCTGAGCGACGACGCGCGGTTGCTGCTTGATGCCGAGGCGACGCAAGCGGGGATGCTGATCCAGCGCCTGTCGCGCTATCGCCTGCGCTCCCGTGTCGCCATCGCCGCGGCGCCGCTGCTGGTCTACGCCGCCTGGGACGGCGCGCCCGAGGCAGCCGGCGCGATCATGGCGCCCGACCCTCGGCTGGAGGGCGCCGGGTGGCGCGTGCTCGCCCCCGAGGCGGTGGCGGCCAACGCGACCGAGGACGAGTACGACCTGCACCGTCTGGCGCTTGGCCTGCCGGATG
>JBDTFI010000592.1:0-8034 GCA_039938035.1 Acetobacteraceae bacterium
TCGTCGGCTGGCGGCGCTGGGCTTCGCCGGTGTGCTCACCGCGTGCGCCGGCACCGAAGCCCCTCCTGTCCCCGGACCGTACGATGCGACCTACGCCGGAACCACCCGCCTAGTCGGCTTCAGTTCACCGGACTGGCATTGCGATTGGCAGGCACCTCCGATCACCGTCCTCGACAGCCGGTTCACCGCCGAGCTTGATGGCGCGCCCATGACCGTTCGCGTCAAACCCGACGCCACGTTCGACGCCTATGGCACCCGGCCCGTCTATTCCCAGACCAAATACGAAACCCCGGTCCACATCTTCGGCCGGATCGTCGACGGGGTGCTGATCGCGACCGTCCACCAGCCGCGCTGCACGTTCAAACTGAACCTACCGAAGCGTTAGCCTTGCGGCGGCGCTCGTGCCAGGCCTCTTTCAGTTGCAGCACCGTGGCCGCGGTCTCCTCGATCGAGCGGCGGGTCACGTTTATGACCGGCCAGCCGCGTCGGTTGCAGAGGCGGCGTGCCCACAGAAGCTCGGTCTTCACTGCGTCCTCGTCCACGTAATCCGTGCTGCTCTGCCGTACCACACCCTGTCCTCCGGGAGAGCTGGCGATCAGGCGCAGACGGTGGCGGCGGATCTCGATAAGCGCGGGAGCCTCCAGGGTCAGGCCGATCACCGGCACGCCAATCGTGTCGAGCGCCTCGGGTTCCGGCAGGTTCGGCACGAGCGGGATATTGGCGGCCTTCACGCCGCGGTTGGCGAGATAAAAGCAGGTCGGCGTCTTGGAACTACGCGAAACGCCGACCAGCACGACGTCGGCCTCGGCAAGGCCGGCCTGGGCCTGGCCGTCGTCATGGGCCAGCACGTAGTGCATCGCGTCGATGCGCTGGAAGTAATCGGCGTTGAGTACGTATTGCCGCCCCGGGCGGGCGGAGGCCTGCTCGCCGATGTAGTCCTGGAGCAGGTTCATGACCGGGTCGAGGACGTTCACGAGGGGCACGTTCAGACGCTGGCAGGTGCCTTCGAGGCCGGAGCGCAGCGCGCGATCGACCAAGGTAGACAGGACCGGGCCGGGCTCCGCCTCGATGCCCTCCAGCACGCGATGAAGCTGGAAGCGGGTCCGGATCAGGCTCCAGCGATGATAGACGATCTGGATGTGATCGAACTGCACCGTGGTGGCGCGGGCCATCGCGTTCAGCGTTTCCCCGGTGGCATCGGAGACGAGGTGCAGGTTCATCCGGTCTCGGACCATCGGCACAGAGTGCGCCCCGTGTTCGGGATGCGGCAAGGGTCCTGTGGATAGCGGGAAAGGCGGGGGCATTTCGTCCCCCTTCACGGACGCGTGTGGACAAACGGGGATATCACTCGCGCGTGAGCGTACTGGGGATGATCCTTCCCCACCCCGTCCCCAGCTGGGGACGGCGAAAGGTTTCCTTGTCGGGTCAGACGGTTCCCGCCGCTGCCTTCTGTGGATGGACGGGAAGCAGCCTAGGCATAACGTTGTACCCCGTCGTTCACAGGCCCTACTACCTCTCCTCCAAGTCTTCTCTTTATCTTCTTCTCTGTTAAGCAGGGGCTAATGGCGAGTTTGGCGTTGCTGCGGGCGTTGGATGGCGAGGCGGTGTGGCCACCGCCGCTGTGGCTGATGCGCCAGGCCGGGCGCTATCTGCCGGAATACCGCGCACTCCGGGCCGGCGCCGGGGACTTCCTCAGCCTCGTCACCACCCCGAAGCTGGCCGCCGAGGTGACGTTGCAGCCGCTGCGCCGGTTTGGCTTCGACGCCGCGATCCTGTTCAGCGATATTTTTATCGTGCCTTGGGCGCTCGGTCATGGACTGGCGTACACGGAAGAAGGGCCGGTGCTGCCCAAAGTGACGGATGCGGCCGGCGTCGCGGGCCTCGATCCCGCCCGTCTGGCCGGTGGCATTGCACCGATCCTCGAGACGGTGCGCCGCGTGCGGGCCGGTCTCGTGGGGGAGGGTCACGAGGCGGCGCTGATTGGATTCGCGGGTGGGCCGTTCACAGTGGCCTGTTACATGGTCGAAGGGCGTGGATCGAAGGATTTCCCGGCGACACGCCGGATGGCGCACGCCGAACCGGCGCTGTTCGGCGCCTTGATGGAGCGGCTGACGGAAGCGACGATCGCCTATCTCTCGGCGCAGGCGGATGCCGGCGCGGATTGCCTGATGCTGTTCGATTCGTGGGCCGGCGTGCTGTCGCCATCGCTGTTCGCCCGGCATGTGATCGCGCCGACCCGCCAGATCGTGGCGGCCCTGAAGCCTCATGCGACACGGGTGATCGGCTTTCCCCGCCTGGCTGGCGCGATGCTCGGTGTCTATGCAGCGGAAACCGGGGTCGACGCGGTCGGCATGGATACGGCGACCGACCCCGCCTGGGCGCGCGGCGCGGTGGCCGAGAACGTGGCCTTGCAGGGCAATCTCGATCCGATGGCGCTGCTGGCTGGCGGGGAGGCGTTGCGGGCCGAAACGTCGGCCATCCTGGCGGCGATGCGAGGACGGCCCTTCGTGTTCAATCTGGGCCACGGCATCGTGCCCGAGACGCCTCCCGCGCACGTCGCGGCGTTGGTAGAGCTGGTTCGTGCCGGCTGAGCGCATCGCGATCGTACTGTTCAATCTGGGTGGGCCGGACAGCCCGGCGGCGATCGCGCCATTCCTGCGGAACCTGTTCAGCGACCGGGCGATCCTGCGGATGCCGTTCTTCCTCCGCTTCCCGCTTGCCTGGATCATCGCTGGGCGGAGGCTGAAGCCGGCACGGGCGATCTATGCGCTGCTCGGCGGCTGCTCACCGCTGCTTGAGTTGACGCAGGCGCAGGCTCGCGCGTTGGAGGCGGCGCTGCCGGAGCTGGACGCGCGGTGCTTCATCGCGATGCGCTACTGGCATCCGTTCAGCGACGAGGCAGCGCACGCGGTGAAGGCGTTCGCCCCCGACCACGTGGTGCTGCTGCCGCTCTATCCGCAATACTCCACGACAACGACGGGAAGCTCGCTGACCGCGTGGCGCGAGGCGGCGGCCCGGGTCGGGCTGGTAGCCAATGTGACGACATTGTGCTGCTGGCCCGATCATCCGGGATACGCGGCGGCGACGGCCGCGCTCGTGCGCCGTACCTGGAAGGAGGCGCGGGCGAGGCTTGGCGACGTGCCTGTGCGGCTGCTGTTCTCCGCGCATGGGCTGCCGGAGGCGATCGTGCGCGCGGGCGACCCTTATGCGTGGCAGGTGGCGCGCACGGCCTCGGCGATCCTGGCGGCGTGGGGAGACGGGGACGCGCCGGCGGACTGGACGATCTGCTATCAGTCGCGCGCGACGCCGCAGAAATGGCTGGAGCCGAGCACCGAGCAGGAAATCGCACGGGCGGCGCACGACGGGGTAGGGGTCGTCGTGGTGCCGATCGCGTTCGTGTCCGATCACAGCGAGACGCTGGTGGAGTTGGATATCGAGTACCGTCACCTCGCGGAGAAGCTCGGCGTGCCCAGCTATTTCCGCGTTCCGGCGCAGAACGACGACCCTGGGTTCATCGCCGCGCTGGCCGATGTAGTGAGATGCACGCGGGCGGCGGGGCCGGGGCTGTGCAGCGAGGCTGGCGGGCGCATCTGCCCGGCGGAGTTCCGCGGGTGTCCGTTGCGGGTTTGACCTTGCACCGAAGGATATCCAGTGTATATCCGACGGAGGGCGCAATGGTCGTAACCGTGAGCAAGTGGGGCAACAGCCTCGGGGTCCGGATCCCGAAGGAATTGGCGAGCGACATCGGTTTGCGGGACGGCTCCCAGGTTGATGTCAAGGTCGAGGCTGGGCGAATCGTGATTTCGCCTCGCCAGCGCCGCTACACTCTTGAGGAGGTGCTTGCGAACGTCACCCCGGAAATCCGGGAGGCGTTCGACTGGGGGCCTGATGTCGGGCGGGAGATCGTTGATTCCTGACTACGAGCCCGATGCCGGCGACCTGATCTGGACGGATTTCGATCCCGGCCTGGGCCGGGAGCAGGCCGGGCGGCGACCGGCTCTGGTCATGTCGCCGCGTGCATTGTGGCGCGCGAGTCGCCTTGCCTTCGTGTGCCCCATTACGTCACGGGTCCACGGCTGGAGTTCAAGCGTGATCCTCCCCCCCGGGTTGCCGATCGCAGGCGAGGTGCTGATGTCGCATATGCGCAGCATCGACACGCTCGCGCGCCCAATGGTGTATGCTGGCGCCGTATCGCTCGAGGTGCTGCAGGAAGCCCGCGCTCGGCTTGCGCCGCTCCTCGGCTTCGTCGCATGACCCGGCTGCGGCTCGTGATCTTCGATTGCGACGGGGTGCTGATCGACAGCGAGCCGGTTTGCAACCGGGTCGTGGCCGAGGCGCTGACCCGTCTCGGCTGGCCCATGACCGCCGAGATTTGCGAGCAGCAGTTCGTGGGCATGTCGTTTCACGACATGCAGCCGGTTATCGAAGCCCGGCTCGGACACGCTTTGCCGGCGTCGTGGATCGCCGATCTCACGATAGATGTCGCACGGACGATGGAAACCGAAGCCGTCGTCGTTCCGCACGCCGAGGCAGCCATCCGGGCGGTGGTCAGCCTCGGGCTGGAGTGGCGGATCGCGTCCAACTCCTCGCATCAGGAGATGGCGGCGAAGTTTGGACGCACGGGTCTGACAGAACTTGTCGCCGGGCGGCTGCATAGCTCCGACGACGCGATCGCCGAGGGCGGGCGTGGTAAGCCGGCCCCCGATGTGTTCCTGCGGGCAGCCAGTTCCGCGGGTGCGGCGCCGTCGGAGTGCCTCGTGGTCGAGGATTCAGTGCATGGCGCGTGCGCGGCGAAGGCCGCCGGAATGGCTTGCCTCGGCTTCTGCCCCAATGGCGACGGGGCATTGCTGGAAGCCGAGGGCGCGGTCCTGTTCCGCTCCCTGCGCGATCTGCCGGACCTGTTGAGAGCGCGCCTTTGACCATCCCCGCCCTCGCCTACGCCTACCCATGGATCAAGGCGTTCCACGTCATCTCCATGATCGCCTGGATGGCGGGGATGTTCTACCTGCCGCGGCTCTATGTGTACCATTGCGATCTGCGCGTCGGCTCGGCGGAGAGCGAGCGGTTCAAGGTGATGGAGCGGCGCCTCCTCAAGCAGATCGTCAACCCGGCGATGGTCGCGACCTGGACCTTCGGCATCCTGCTGGTGCTGACGCCGGGGGTGATCGAGTGGTCGTGGGGATGGTGGCACGTGAAGCTCGCCGCGGTCATCGCGATGTCGGCCCTGCACGGCGAGTTCGCCCGCTGGCGGCGGGACTTCCTGCATGACCGCAACCGCCGCCCGGTGCGGTTCTACCGGATCGCCAACGAGATCCCGACCATGCTGGTGATACTGATCGTCATCATGGTGATTGTGCGCCCGTTCTGATCCGGGCGTTCTGATCACTTGACGTGGCGCTCCTGATGGGCCATGTCCCGGCGTGACGGCGCCCCACGACTACGTTGCTTCGGGGTTCCGTCCCTCCCTCCCCTGACGACCGGTCGGCGCCTCGCGCCCCCTCTCCCGAGCGTCGCCCCTCCACGAAGACCGCCCGAGGCTCCAGATGCATCTTGCCGAACTCAAGGCAAAGTCCCCAGCGGACCTGCTCAGCTTCGCCGAAGACCTCCAGGTCGAGAACGCATCGAGCCTGCGCAAGCAGGACATGCTGTTCGCGATCCTGAAGAACCTGGCCGAGAACGACCAGGCGATCCACGGCGAAGGCACTTTAGAAATTCTGTCCGACGGCTTCGGCTTCCTGCGCAGCCCGGAGGCGAACTACCTTCCAGGACCGGACGACATCTATGTCAGTCCGACCCAGGTGCGTCGGTTCGGACTGCGGACCGGCGACACCGTCGAGGGCCAGATCCGCTCGCCCAAGGACGGCGAGCGCTACTTCGCGCTGCTGAAGGTCAACACCATCAACTTCGAGCCGCCGGACGCGGTGCGCCACCGGATCAACTTCGACAACCTCACGCCATTGTATCCCGACGAGCGGCTGCGGATGGAGGTCGAGAACTTCCAGTCGGTCGCCAAGGCGCCGGGGAAGGACTTCACGCCGCGGGTGATCGACCTGATCGCGCCGATCGGCAAGGGCCAGCGCGCGTTGATCGTGGCCCCGCCACGCACCGGCAAGACGGTGATGCTGCAAAACATCGCCACCGCCATCTCGGCCAACCATCCCGATGTGTTCCTGATCGTGCTGCTGATTGACGAGCGGCCCGAGGAAGTCACCGACATGGCCCGCAGCGTGAAGGGCGAGGTCGTCAGCTCCACCTTCGACGAGCCGGCGACGCGCCACGTCGCGGTGACCGAGATGGTGCTGGAGAAGGCCAAGCGCCTCGTCGAGCACAAGCGCGACGTGGTGATCCTGCTCGATTCGATCACCCGGCTGGCGCGCGCCTACAACACCGTCGTGCCGTCGTCGGGCAAGGTGCTGACCGGCGGTGTCGATGCCAACGCCCTGCAACGCCCCAAGCGGTTCTTCGGCGCGGCGCGGAACATCGAGGAAGGCGGCAGCCTGACGATCATCGCCACCGCCCTGATCGACACCGGCAGCCGCATGGATGAGGTGATCTTCGAGGAGTTCAAGGGCACCGGCAATTCCGAGATCATCCTGGACCGCAAGATCTCCGACAAGCGCAGCTTCCCGGCGATCGACATCACCAAGTCGGGCACGCGGAAGGAGGAGCTGCTGGTCGACAAGGCGACCTTGTCGAAGATGTGGGTGCTGCGGCGTATCCTGAATCCGATGGGGACGGTGGACGCGATGGAGTTCCTGCTCGACAAGCTGAAATACAGCAAGACGAACAATGATTTCTTCGACGCGATGAATACGTAGGATCCTTACTCATCGCGCAAAGGCGAGCCTATCACTTCGACTCCGAGCGATCTGGCGGCGGTACACAGGTCCCGATCAAGGGACGCCAGCGGCAGGCTTCGACGCTGCGCCAGTTCGAGATACAAGGCGTCGTAGATCGTCAGGCCAAAGCGGGTAGCGAGGCGCGTCGTGGTGGTCCACACGTAAGTGTTCGTGTCGGCGTCGATCACGATCGGCATCAGCGCGAGATCGGCCAACGCGGCATCGCGGAAGGCGGCGTCGATACGTCGGCGCCGGAGGCCTGATTGCAGCGCATTGGCCACTTCGGTCGGCCAGATGGCGGGCACCCAGGCTTCGGCTTCAGCGATACGGCCGAAGACCTGTTCGATCGCGGGCGTGACTTCGTCGGCATACACCCAGGCGAGCGTGGCGGAACTATCGAGCACCAACGTCATTCACGACCTTCGTCGCGCAGAGCCTTCCATTCCTGCCAGTCAAATGGCTGATTGAGCGCCACCGCACGGGCACGGATTCGGGCCGACGCGGCACGTGTCCGGCTTGAATCGAGGGGTGCCGTATTGGGCACCAATCGAGCCACGGCCTTTCCACGGCGGGTAATGACGATCTCCTCGCCGGCCTCGACCCGGTCCAGCAGGCCGCCCAGCTTTGTCTTCGCCTCGAAGGCGCCAATTTCAGCCATGATGCCGCTCAACCAGTCTGTCGTCTGGTCTATTTGGTCCCCGGCGGGGTCGATGTCCAGAATTCTCTTACAATTCGCCGCCCCGGCGTCCCGCCATCGCCCCCAGCCGCAGCCGGAGCGCGTTCAGCTTGATGAAGCCCTGGGCGTCGATCTGGTCGTAGGCGCCCTGATCGTCCTCGAACGTAACGTGCTTCATCGAGTAGAGGCTGTTCGGCGATTCGCGGCCGATGACCGTCGTGTTGCCCTTGTAGAGCTTCAGCCGCACCTCGCCCGTCACCGAGCGCTGGCTCGCGTCGATCAGTGCCTGGAGCATCCGCCGTTCCGGGCTGAACCATAATCCGTTGTAGATCAGCTCGGCGTATTGCGGCATGAGCTGGTCCTTGAGGTGGGCCGCCTCGCGGTCGAGGGTTATGCTCTCGATGCCGCGGTGGGCGGCGAGCAGGATCGTGCCGCCGGGGGTCTCGTACACCCCGCGGGACTTCATGCCGACGAAGCGGTTCTCCACCAGGTCGAGCCGGCCGATGCCGTTCGTCTTGC
>JBDTFI010000593.1:0-7884 GCA_039938035.1 Acetobacteraceae bacterium
CTCATTCTCGGGCGGATCGGCACCGACCCACTCGCCGGCTGGGTGCTGGCGTCGGAGACCTGCGCGCTCGATATCGTGGGTGCGGAGTTCGTGCGCGACGTGGAGCCGGGGGAGATCGTCATTATCGACGACCAGGGTGTTCGCAGCATCCGCCCGTTCGGTCGCAAGCGTGAGCGGTTTTGCGTCTTTGAATACATCTACTTCGCCCGCCCCGATTCGGTGATGGAGGGTACGCCGGTCTATGCGGCGCGCAAGGCGATCGGCGCCGAGCTGGCGCGCGAAGCAGGGGTGGCGGCCGACATCGTCGTCCCGGTGCCCGATTCCGGCGTGCCGGCGGCGATGGGATACGCCGCCGAAAGCGGCATCCCGTTCGAGCTTGGCATCATCCGCAACCACTATGTCGGGCGCACCTTCATCGAGCCGACCGACGCCGTGCGCCACCTTGGGGTGAAGCTGAAGCATTCGGCCAACCGCGCCGCGCTCGAAGGAAAACGGGTGATCCTAGTCGATGATTCGATCGTGCGCGGCACCACCAGCCGCAAGATCGTCGAGATGGTTCGCCACGCCGGCGCGCGCGAGGTCCATGTGCGGATATCCTCGCCGCCGACCACGCATTCCTGCTTCTACGGCATCGACACGCCGGAGCGGAGCAAGCTGCTGGCGGCGCGGTTCTCGGTGGACGAGATGGCCGAGCAGATCGGCGCCGACAGCCTCGCCTTCATCTCCATCGACGGGCTGTACCGGGCGCTCGGCCAGGAGGCGGGGCGCGATCCGGCGCGGCCGCATTATTGCGACGCCTGCTTCACCGGCGACTATCCGATCAGCATCCCCGACCAGGCCGACAACGCCGAGCGCCAGCTCAGCCTGCTGACCGAGACCCGGTGTCCGGAGCGCTGGCCGGCCGCGTCGCGCTGGTGACCGGCGCGAGCCGGGGCATCGGCGCGGCGACGGCGATCGAATTGGCCCGGCTGGGCGCGCATTGCGTCATCACCGCGCGCACCCAGGGCGGCCTGGAGGAGACCGACGACGCGATCCGCGCGCTTGGCGGATCGGCGACGTTGGTGGCGCTCGATCTGTGCGAGTTCGAGCAGGTCGACGCGCTGGGGCCGAGCATCGGCATCCGGTTCCACCGGCTCGATGTGCTGGTCCATTGCGCCGGCGCGCTGGGCCGGCTCGCGCCCGTCCCGCATTTGCTTCCCGGCGAGTGGGACGAGGCGATCGGGGTGAACGCCACGGCGGCGCTGCGGTTGATCCGCACCACCGACGGGTTGCTGCGCCAATCGGACGCCGGGCGCGCGGTGTTCGTCACGACCGCGCGAGCGCGCGCGCCGAAGGCATACTGGGGCTGCTATGGCGCGGCGAAGGCGGCGCTGGAGCACCTCGTGCTGAGCTGGGCCGACGAGGTCGGGACGACGACGCCGATCCGGGTGAATTTGTTCGATCCCGGGCCGGTGGCGACCAGGCTGCGGCTCGCCGCGTTTCCCGGCGAAGTGCCGGACGGATTGGCGCGGCCGGAGGACGTCGCGCCGGCGCTGGCGGCGCTATGCCTGCCGTCGGAGACGCGGAACGGGGAGATCGTCGCATTGCCCTGATCCGTTTGGCCGATGATCGCCGGATCAGCCGCCTCATGCTGTTGTTCGCGATCGTCTACGTCGTGGAGGGCATCGGACAGGCGGACTTTGGCGTCGTCGCCCAGCCGCTGACCTGGTACCTCAAGACCATCGGCTGGACGCCCCTGCAAGTGACGGCCTATCTGGCGATCTTCAACCTGCCGTGGGTCATCAAGCCGGTTTACGGCATCGTGTCGGACTTCGTGCCGCTGTTCGGCTACCGGCGGAAATCGTACTTGCTGATCGCCTCGACCGTCGCGGCAGTGGCCTATGCCTGTGTCGCGCGACTCGCGGACCCGGGTCCGATCGCGCTGTTTCTGTCGCTGACCGCCTATGCGATGGCGATCCAAAGTACGATGTGCGGGGCCTTGCTGGTGGAGAACGGCCAGCGCTTCGACGCCAGCGGCCGCTTCGTGAACCAGCAATGGCTGTGGTTCAGCGTCGCCACTCTGTTCTCGGCCGTGATCGGCGGGGAACTGGTCCAGCATCTGACGGCGATCAGTGCCTTGCACGCCGCCGCCGCCATCGGCGCCGCCGCGCCGATCGCCGTGATCGCGGCCACGCCCGCCCTGGTCGGCGAGGAGCGGCGGCCGATCGCTCCCGCGGAACTGCGGGGAACCCTGGCCAGCCTGCTCGCCGCGTTCCGGTCGCGGCGGCTGTGGCTGCTGGGCGGGTTTCTGTTCCTCTACTCGTTCAGTCCCGGCTTTGGTACGCCGCTGTATTTCTACATGACCGATCACTTGAGGTTCCCGCAATCCTATATCGGCGACCTCACGGCGATTTCCTCGGCTGGATGGATCGTCGGGGCGCTCCTGTACCGCCGGCTGCTGGAGGGGATGTGGCTGCGCGTGCTACTCAACCTGAGCATTCTGTTGGGCACGGCGAGTTCGCTGAGCTTCCTGCTGCTGTCGAGCGAGGTCAGCGCGGCGCTGGTCAATTTCGGCGCCGGCGTGGCGGCGATGGTGACCAACGTGGCGACGCTCACGCTGACGGCTATCTGGTGTCCGAAGCGGTCGGAGGGGTTCGTCTTCGCCGCGATGATGTCGATCATCAACCTCGCCGCGCCGGCGTCCAACAATGCCGGCGCGTTTCTGTACGAGCATGTCTTTCACAGCCAGCTCGCGCCCCTGGTCGTGGTCTCGGCGGCGTTCACCGCGTTCGCGTTCGCGATCGTGCCACTGCTGCGGCTGGGGGATCGGCGGGAGGGGGAGGTTGATTCGGCGCCCCCTCCCCTAACCCCTCCCGCAAGGGGAGGGGGCCAAGCAAGGAGTGCCGCGCCTTCTACTTCCCCTCCCCTTGCGGGAGGGGGTTAGCGGAGGGGTCTCACGATATGGAACCGGTCAGCTCTTCACCCCAGCCGCTTCCTCCTTCGCGTGCTTGCGCGCTTCACGCCGCGCCTTGTACCAGCCGCGGATATCGTCCTCCGTCACGAAGCCCTTGTGATCCTTGTCGATCGCCGCGAAATTCGCAGACACCATGTGCATGAGGTCCGACGCCTGGGCCTGATCGCGGGTCAGGTGGCCGTCATGGGTGGTGTTGGCGGTCTGGAAGCGCTTGTCCATCGAGATGTAGGTGCGCTTCGCGTGGGCCGGGTGGTGTTCGGCGCTCGATGCGGCCGGAGTGGCAGGCGGCGTGGTCTGCGCCGGGATGGGAGCGGCGGCGACGGAGGCGAGTAGCGCGAAGGCGGCGAGCGGCAGAGTAACAAGCGGCAGAGTCAGGCGCATCGGGTCCTCTCCTGGCGTGAATGCGCGCCCGTTCTATCCCTCCATTCGTGAGGTTTCGGTAAACGCGATCAGACGACGCCGTTCTCTCGCAACGCGGCGATCGCCGCCGCGTCGAGGCCCAGCCGCTCGCCCAGCACCGCCTCGGTGTGTTCGCCCAGCCGGGGCGGCGGCAGGCGGTAGTCGGCCGGGGTCTCCGACAGGCGGACGGGATTGGCGATGACTTTCACGTTCACGCCCGCCCCGTGTGCCATCTCGACCACCGCGCCGCGCGCTCGCACCTGCGGGTCGGCGAACACCTCCGACAGCCTGTTGATCGGCCCGCAGCCGATCTTCAGCGCCTCCAGCCGCTCGACCCACCATGCGGTCGCGTGGCCGCGCAGCACCGGGGCCAGCGTGTCGGTGACGTGCTGGCGGTTCTCCACGCGAGCGGCGTTGGTGGCGAAGCGTGGGTCTTCCAGCAGATGCGTCAGCGCGAAGCTCTCGCAGAACCGCTTGAAGGTCGGGTCGTTGGCGATCGACAGGACCATGTGGCCGTCCGCGGTCGGGAACACCTGATAGGGCACGATGTTCGGGTGCTGATTGCCGAGCCTAACCGGGTTTTCTCCGGTCGCCAGATAATTCATGCCCTGATTGGCGAGCCAGGCGACGTGGGTATCGAGCATTCCGATGTCGATCTGCTGACCTTCCCCGGTCGCATCGCGATGCCGCAGCGCGGCGAGGATACCGATGCAGCCGTACAGCCCGGCGAACAGGTCGCCGACCGGCACGCCGACCTTCTGCGGCAATCCGTCGGGCTCCCCGGTCAGGCTCATGACCCCGCCCATCGCCTGGATCAGGCTGTCATAGCCCGGACGCGGCGCGTATGGGCCGGTCTGGCCGAACCCGGTGATCGAGCAATAGATCAGGCGCGGGAATTGCGCGTGCAGCTGGGCGTAGCCGAGACCGTACTTGTCAAGCGCGCCGACCTTGAAGTTCTCCACCAGGATGTCCGATTGCGCGATCAGCCTGCGCGCGATCGCCTGGCCCTCGGGGCGGGAGATGTCGAGCGTGACCGAGCGCTTGTTGCGGTTCACGCCGACGAAATACGCGCTCTCCCCGGTCCCCGGCATCGTCGGGGGCGCGAAGCCCCGCGTGTCGTCCCCGGCCCCTGGACGCTCGATCTTCACCACGTCGGCGCCCAGGTCGCCGAGCATCTGCGCGCAGGTCGGCCCGGCCAGTACCCGGGTAAGGTCGAAGACGCGCAGGCCCTTCAGGGGGCCGGTGGGCTCGGTCATGTCTCGCTCCTGATTTCGGCGCGACCATGCGGGCGACGGGCGAGGTCCGACAAGGGGTTGCCGCAAACCCCGGCCAACGCCTATGACCCGCTGTTCCGTCAGGAGCTGACATGGCCGAACCCGCCGAGCTTTCCGAGAACGAGCCCGCGCTCGTTCGCCAGGGCGAAATCCTCGCCCGCCCGATCACGCCGGCGCGGCGGATGGCCGATTGCATCCGCGCGCTCTCGATCGACGCGGTGGAGAAAGCGAAGTCCGGCCATCCCGGCCTGCCGATGGGCATGGCCGACGTCGCCACGGCGTTGTGGACGCGGTTCCTGAAGTTCGACGCCGCCGACCCGCGCTGGCCTGATCGTGACCGCTTCGTGCTCTCCGCCGGGCACGGCTGCATGTTGCTCTACGCCTTGCTGTACCTCGTCGGCGAGGAGGGCATGGGGATCGAGGACATCGAGCATTTCCGCTCGCTGCATTCCATCACGGCGGGCCATCCCGAATACGGCGCCCATCCCGGCATCGAGGCCACCACCGGCCCGCTCGGCCAAGGCGTCGGGATGTCGGTCGGCATGGCGCTCGCCGAGCGGATGCTGGCCGCGCGGTTCGGCAAGTCGCTGGTGGATCACCGGACCTGGGTGATCTGCTCGGACGGCGACCTGATGGAGGGGATCAGCCACGAGGCGATCGGGATCGCCGGGCATCTGCGGCTGGAGAAGCTGACCTTCCTGTGGGACAACAATCACGTCTCGATCGACGGCGACACCGCGCTCTCCCGCACCGAGGACATGCAGAAGCGCTTCGCCGCGGCGGGTTGGGCGACCAAGGCGGTCGACGGGCACGACCCGGCGCAGATCGCCGCGGCGCTGTCGTTCGCGGTGCGATCGAAGAAGCCGACCCTGATCGCGTGTCACACCATCATCGGCTTCGGCGCGCCGACCAAGGCGGGGACCAGCGCGGTCCACGGCACCGCCCTCGGCGCTAAGGAGGCGGCGGGCGCCAAGGAGTTGCTGGGCTGGAAGGAGCCGCCCTTCACCATCCCCGACGATCTGCTGGAACGCTGGCGCGCGGTCGGCCATCGCGGCGCCTCGGCCCGGCGGGCCTGGCTCAAGCGCCTCACCCGTCACCCCACGCGCGGCGAGTTCGAGCGCGTGATCGCGGGCAAGCTGCCCGACAACTGGCACGAGGCGGTCGCGGCGCTGAAGCAGCGGATCGCCGAGGAGAAGCCGAAGCTCGCCACAAGGGCGTCGAGCCAGAAGGCGCTCGAGGCGCTGGTGCCGGCGACGCCGGAACTGGTGGGGGGCTCGGCCGATCTTACCCCGTCGAACCTGACCTTCGTCGAAGGGATGGGCGTGGTGGCGCCCGGCAATTACGCCGGACGCTACATTCATTATGGCATCCGCGAGCACGGGATGGCCGCCTGCGCCAACGGCCTCGCCTTGCATGGCGGGATCATCCCGTACGACGGCACGTTCTTCATCTTCACGGACTATATGCGCCCGGCGATCCGTCTCGCGGCGCTCATGCACCAGCGGGTGATCCACGTGCTCACGCATGATTCCATCGGCCTCGGCGAGGACGGGCCGACGCACCAGCCGATCGAGCAACTGGCGAGCCTGCGGGCGATGCCGAACCTGCACGTCTATCGCCCGGGCGATACGCTGGAGACGGCGGAGTGCTGGGAACTCGCGATCAGGCGCACCGAGGGACCGAGCCTGCTGGTGCTGAGCCGGCAAGCGGTGCCGGCGATGCGGTTCGATGCCAGCGAGAACCGCAGCGCGCGCGGCGGCTACGTGCTGGCCGAAGCGGAGGGACCGCGGCAAGGGACGATCCTAGCCACCGGCACCGAGGTCGCGATCGCGATGGACGCGCGCGAGCAGCTTGGGCGCGAGGGCGTCGCCGTCGCGGTGGTGTCGCTGCCGTGCTGGGAGTTGTTCGCCCAACAGGAGGACGCCTATCGTGACGCCGTGCTGGGCGGTGCGCCGCGCGTCGGGATCGAGGCGGCCTCGCCGTTCGGCTGGGATCGCTGGCTCGGTCCCGATGGCGTGTTCATCGGCATGACGACCTTCGGCGCCTCCGCGCCGTTCCAGGACGTCTATAACTACTTTGGCATTACCGCCGAGGCCGTCGTGGCGGCGGTCCGCAAGAAGCTGAGCTAGAAGGAATCCAATCCATGTCGGTGAAGGTCGCGATCAACGGGTTTGGTCGCATCGGGCGTCTGGTGCTGCGCGCGATGATCGAGAGCGGGCGCGACGACCTCGCGCCGATCGCGATCAACGACCTCGGCAGCCCGGAGGCGAACGCGCATCTGTTCAAATACGACAGCGTCCACGGCCGCTTCCCCGGTGACGTGGAGGTGTCGGGCGAGACCATGACGATCCGCCACGGCGGCCGGACCTGGGGGCCGATCAGGGTCGCCGCCGAGCGCGACCCGTCCAAGGTGCCGTATCAGGGCGTCGACGTGGCGATGGAATGCACCGGGCTGTTCACCAGCAAGGAGAGTGCGACGCCTCTGCTGGGTGCCGGCGCGCGCAAGGTGCTGATTTCCGCCCCCGCCGACGGGGTCGATGCGACGATCGTCTACGGGGTGAACCACAAGACGATCACCCGCGACATGACGGTGATCTCCAACGCCTCCTGCACCACCAACTGCCTCGCGCCGATGGCCAAGGTGCTGCACGACAATTTCACCATCCTGCGCGGCTACATGGTGACCATCCACGCCTATACGGGCGATCAGCGCTTGCAGGACACGCTGCACCACGACCTGCACCGCGCCCGCGCTGCCGCCGTCTCCGCGATCCCGACCTCGACCGGGGCGGCGCGCGCCGTCGGGCTGGTGATGCCGGAGCTGAAGGGCAAGTTGGACGGCACGGCGATCCGCATCCCGACGCCGAACGTCTCGCTGGTTTCGCTCGACGTGAACCTCGGCAAGCCGACCACGGTGGAGAGCATCAACGCCGCCTTCAAGCGCGCCGCCGAGGGCGAGATGCGCGCCATCATGGATTACAACACCGAGAAGCTGGTCAGCGTCGACTTCAACGGGTGCCCGGCGTCCTGCACGTTCGACGCCACGCAGACTGCGGTGGTCGACGGCGCGCTTATTCGCGTGCTGGGCTGGTACGACAACGAGTGGGGGTTCTCCAACCGGATGTCCGACACCGCCGCATTGTTCGGCAGCCTCTGAGGGATGGCGGTCCGCACGCTCGACGGAGTGGACGTCGCCGGGAAGCGGGTGCTGCTGCGGGCCGACCTGAACGTGCCGGTGAAGGACGGCAAGATCACCGA
>JBDTFI010000594.1:0-2912 GCA_039938035.1 Acetobacteraceae bacterium
TTCGCCCGCTTCGGTGGCGCGCCGGCGCCGCTGGTCGGGCTGTTCACCGGCGACGAGGAGATCGGCAGCCCCGAAGGCCGTCCGGTGATCGAGGCGGAGGCGCGGCGCGCCCGCGCGGTGTTCAACAGCGAGCCGGGGCGGGTCTCCGGCAACGTCGTGACCGGCCGCAAGGGCGGCGTGTTCATGGCGTTCCGGATCACCGGCCGCGCCGCCCATTCGGGCGGGAACTTCATCGAGGGGATCAGCGCGATCGAGGAACTGGCCCGCAAAGTGGTGGCGATCCATGCGCTGACCGACCTCGATCGTGGCATCACGCTCAACGTCGGCCTGGTGAGGGGCGGCCAGAGCGTCAATACCGTGGCGCCGCTGGCCGAGGGCGAGATCGACCTGCGCTATGTCCAGCCCGATGACCGTGCGGAGGCGATGGCGCGCATCGAGGCGATCATCGCAAACAGCTTCGTTCCCGGCACCAAGGCCGAATTGTCCATCAAGGGCGAGTTCCTGCCGCTGACGCAGAGCCCGGCGGCGAAGCGTCTGTTCGATCTTTATGTGGACGCCGCCCGGGCGAGCGGCTTCGCGACGGACGGCGAGTTCACCGGCGGTTGCGCCGATTCCGGCTTCGCCGCCGGCGTCGGCGCGGCAACGATCTGCGCGGTCGGCCCGGTGGGCGGCAAGGCGCACACGCCGGACGAATTCCTTCGTCTGGACAGCCTGGTGCCGCGTGCCCAGGCCTGCGCGCGCGCGATCCTTCGGCTGGACGGGACCGGACTATGACGGCCGCCTGATCAGGCAGGAATTGACAGACGCCGGCGGGACACCCGATCATCGTACAAATAATCGGGAGGAAACCAGTGTCCATCAATGACCCGGCCACGCCGCGCGCGCTCTCGCGCCGCGCCGTCATGCAGGCCACCGCGGCGACTGCCGTCGCGGCTCTCGGGACTGGCCTCGCCGCCCCGGCGATCGCCGCCGATGCCCGCGTCTTCACCTTCGCCCATGACGAGCCGCACGACACCGGTTACGGCTTCTTCGCCGATACGTTCAACGCCAAGCTCAAGGAACTCAGCGGCGGGAAGTTCTCGATCCACGAGTTTCCCGGCGCACAGCTCGGCCAGGAGCCGGAGCTGGCGCAGAAGGTCCGGAGCGGGGACATCGACTTCGTCATCAATTCGACCGCGAATACCTCGACCGTGGTGCCGCAGGCGGGCGTCTTCTCGCTGCACTTCATCTTCCGCGACGAGGGACATCTGGCGAAGTCGGTGCTCGATCCCGAGGTGAACGCGCTGTTTCTGCGGATGATCGCGACGAATACGACCGGCGCCAAATCGCTCGGCCTCTTCACGCTCGGATTTCGCAAGTTCTACTCAAAGAACGAGATCAAGAGCATCGCCGACGTCAAGGGCCGCAAGGTCCGGGTGCAGGCCACCAAGACCGAGGATCGGTTCTTCGGCGCCTATGGCGCGGTGCCGGTCCATATGCCGATCGGCCAAGTCTACACGTCGCTGGAGACCGGGTTGGTCGATATCGCCGAGAACGGGGCCGACATCTATCGCGCGCAGAAGCACTATGAGGTCGCGCCGGTGTTGTCCGCATCGGACCACGAAGCCAACAACAATCACCTGTGGGTCAGCGACAAGGCGTGGAACAGTCTGAACCCGGAGGAGCAGGGGTGGGTGAAGGCGACGTTCACGTATTCCCAGGCGCTCGCGGTGCCGCGCTCGCTCGAATACGACCACGCGGCGATCGCCAGCCTGACCAAGATGGGAGTCGAGTTCTTTCCCAACGTGGACCGGCAGAGCTTCATCGTGGTCGCGACGCCGATCCAGGACGAACAGGCGCAGGCGCTCGGCCCCGATGCCGTGGGACTGCTGGCGGCGATCCGCAAGGTGCCGGCCTGATGTCGTCGGCATGAGCTACGCAAGCTGGTCGGACGCGGTGCTGTCGCGCAAGCGGCCACAGCTCAAATGGCGCGCGCTCGATCCGCTGGAGTTCGTCCTGGTCGCGTTGTGCGGGTTCTTGCTGCTCGGCTTCCTGGTCAGCGAACTGGGCGACGTCGTCTTCCGCATTCTGCGCCGCCCGTGGCTCGATGCGCAGGAATTCTCGCTCGGCTTCTTCGTCTGGGGCGTCTTCATGGGCGCCGCGGTCGGCGTGCGCCGCAACGACCATTTCCGCCTCGCCGCCAGCGCCGAGGTGTTCTCGGGCGGCGTCCGCGCCGCGGTCGAGACGTTCCAGCAGCTGGTGATGATCGCGGTGGCCGGGGCGATGGTCTGGTACGGCTACGTCAACTTCCTGCACGGCTTTGGCAGCTACCTCATGCCCTCGCTCACCCCGGTCGCCGTGCTGTATGCCGCGATTCCGGTTTCCGGCGCGCTGATCGTACTGTTCTCCGTCGAGAAGCTGGTGAACGGGTGGCGCCGGGGCTTCCCTGACCCGCTGCCCAATCTGCCGCCGGGCGTCGAGACGATCGCGATGCGCGCGCGGCGATGAGCCACTCCGAGACCGCCATCGTCGTCATGTGCGTGCTGTTTCTCGGGCTGGGGTACGCCGGGCTGCCGGTGGCGTTCGCGCTGATCGCCGCTGTCGTGGTGGTCGCCACGATCTTCACCGATCTCACCATCGGCTCGCTGATGGGCCAGCTGTTCAACGGCATCAACGAGCTGGCCCTGCTCGCCATTCCGTTCTTCCTGCTGGTGGGCGAGTTGATGACGTCGGCGCGGATCACGCCGAAGCTGATCGCGCTCACCCAGGCGATGGTCGGGCATCTGCGCAGCGGTCTCGCGCATGTCGTCGCGGTTTCTTGCATGATCTTCGGCGGCATCTCCGGCTCATCCACCGCCGACACGGTGGCGATCGGTACCGTGCTGATGCCGGCGATGCGCGAGGAGGGCTACACGCCCGCCTTCTCGGCGGCG
>JBDTFI010000595.1:0-4395 GCA_039938035.1 Acetobacteraceae bacterium
TACGCCTTGATCAACGGGCAGCCGCCCTCGCTCATCGGGCGGAACGCCTGATCGGCCGGCGTCGTGCCGAGCAGCGTGTAGTAGTCCCACGGATACTTGCTCTGCTCCGGCGTCTTCACCTGGAACAGATACATCGGGTTGAGCCGTCTGCCGTCCTCGCGGATGACGCATTTGCCGAACAGCGTGTCATCGCTCCCGGCCGCCTTCATCGCCGCGATCACCGCCCGCCCGTCCGCCGCGTGCTCCACGCCCATCGCTTGCACCGTCTTGAGGTAGGCGTTGACCGCGGAATAGTCGGCGGCCTGGATCATGCTCGGCATCCAGCCCTTCATGCGCGCGCCGAAGCGCTTGCCGTAGGCGCGGGTGTCGTCGTTCATGTCCCAGTAGAAGGACTCGGTCAGCGCCAGTCCCGCCGCTGATTTCAGCCCGACGCCGTGCAGATCGGGGATCATCATCAGCAGCGCCGCCATGCGAAGGCCGTGCGCCTGCAAGCCGAACTCGGCGCCCTGCTTGATGCAGTCGGTCGTGTTGGTGCCGCTGTTGGCGAGGCCGAGTACCTTCGCTCCGCTGGCCTGCGCTTGCAGCAGGAAGGAGGAGAAATCGCTGGTCTCCGGGAACGGCGTGTAGACGGTGCCGAGCACCTTGCCGCCGGCGCCGGTCACGAAGCTCGCGGTGTCGCGGGCGAGGGCGCGGCCGAACGCATAGTCGGCGGCGATGAAGAACCAGGAATCCCCGCCCGCCTTCACCAGCGCGCCCCCCGTCGATTTGCCCAGCGCCCAGGTATCGTATGTCCAGTGGATATGGTTCGGCGTGCAGGCCTTGCCGGTGAGATCGGAACTGGCCGCGCCGGTGATCAGCGCGGCCTTGTTCTTCTCCTTCACCAGATTGGTGATGGCGAGCGCGGCGGCGGAATTGTTGACGCTGGAGATGACGGTGACGCCCTTGGTGTCGATCCAGTCGCGCGCGATGGAGGTGGCGATGTCGGGCTTGCTCTGATAGTCGGCGGCGAGGACTTCCACCTTGATGTCCGGATGGGCGGCCATGAAGTCCTCGGCCGCCAACTGGCTGCCGACGACCGAACCGGGGCCGTTGCTGGCGGCGTTCGGGCCGTTCAGATCGGTCAGGATGCCGATCCTGATCGTCGCTGTCGCCGCGCGGGCGCGCCGCGCGCCGAGCGCGGCGATCGCGGCGCCGCCGAGCGTCGCCCGGCGGGTCATCGTGGTCATCATCGCGACGTTCCTCCTTATCGTTCCGAGGAACGTAGCGCTGTTCCGGGCGCTGGCCAAATCGGCGCTTGCCTCTACAGTGCGCGCCATGCACGTCGCCACCAGCAATGCCTTCAAGGAAAACGCCCGCCGGGCCATCGCCGATCCGGGGTTGCAGAAGGCGCTCGCGCGCAGCGGCTCGGCCTTCGTCGGCCGCCGTGCCGCCGCCGTCGCCAATTTGCCGGAGTTCGAGCGGCTGCGCGACATCGGCCGCGACATCAAGAACCACACGCTCGCCCATCTCGACTTCTACCTGGAGGAATACGAGGCCAAGGTGATCGCCAGCGGCGGCGTCGTGCACTGGTGTGCCGACGCCGCCGAGGCGCGCGCCGCCGTCCTCGGCATCTGTCGCGACGCCGGCGCGCGGACCGTCACCAAGGGCAAGTCGATGGTCAGCGAGGAGCTGGGCATCAACGAGCACCTCGAACGCCACGGCATCACGCCGTTCGAGACCGACCTGGGCGAATACATCCTCCAGCTCCGCCACGAGACGCCGAGCCACATCATCGCGCCGGCCTTTCACCTCAACCGCGAGGACTGGGAAGCGAGCTTCCGCGCCTCGCACACCGATCTGCCGCCCGATCGCGTATTCCACGAGCGGCGCGACATCCTGACCGAGGCGCGCACGCGCCTGCGCGAACGGTTTCTCGCCGCCGATGTCGGCATCACGGGCGCGAATTTCCTGATCGCGGAGACGGGCAGCAGCGTCATCGTCACCAACGAAGGAAACGGCGATCTGACGCAGACCTTGCCGTGCGTGCATATCGTGCTCGCCAGCATCGAGAAGATCGTGCCGACGATCGAGGATTGCGTGAGCCTGCTGCGCCTGCTTGCCCGCTCGGCCACCGGGCAGGAGTTCTCGGTCTACACGACGTTCTCCACCGGCGCGCGCCGACCCGGCGATCTGGACGGGCCACAGGCCTACCACGTCGTGCTGGTCGACAACGGCCGCTCCGCGATGATGGGCACCGAGTTCCAGGACATGCTGCGTTGCATCCGCTGCGCCGCGTGCATGAACCACTGCCCGGTGTACGGCGCGGTCGGCGGACACGCCTATGGCTGGGTCTATCCCGGCCCGATGGGCAGCGTGCTGACGCCGGCGCTGATCGGCGTCGACCAGGCCGGATTGTTGCCCAACGCGTCGACGTTCTGCGGCAAGTGCGAGGCGGTGTGCCCGGTGAAGATCCCGCTGCCCGGCATGATGCGCCATTGGCGGGAACGCGAGTTCGAGCGCCACCTGACGCCGGCGGCGCAGCGACGCAACCTCGCCGCCTGGGCCTTCGTCGCGCGCCGCCCGGCGTTGTACCGCGCGTTGACCCGTGCCGCCGCGGCCGGGCTCGGGATGCTCGGAAAACGGCGCGGGCGGATGGCGCGGGTGCCGATGGCCGGCGGCTGGACCGAGGGACGCGACCTGCCGGGGCCGGAAGGCGACACGTTCTTCGCCCGCTACGCCCGTGCCCAGCGCCAGGAGCGACGGAATTGAGCAGCCGTGCGGCGATCCTGACCGCGATCCGGCGCGGCCTGCGCCGAGGCGAACTCGCGCCCGACATCGCCGAGATGCTGCGGGCGCGGATGCGCGCGCACCCGCGACACCTGATCCCCGCCCGCTCCCGCGTGGCGAATCCCGCGCAAATCGCGCTGTTCGTCGCCAATCTGGAGCGCGAGTTCGGCACCGTCGCCCGTATGCCCGATCTTGCCGCGGTGCCCGAGGCGATCGCCGCTTACCTCACCGCGCGGAACCTGCCGAGCCGGCTGGTGATGGCGCCGCATCCGGAGCTGCGTGAGCTCGACTGGGCGAGCCGGCCGTTGCTGGAGCTGCACGAAGGGCGCGCCGAGGCGAGCGATGCCGTCAGCCTGTCGCACGCCTTCGCCGCCATCGCCGAGACCGGCACGCTGATGATGCCGTCAGGCCCGGAGCGGCCGAACACGCTGAACCTGCTTGCCGACACCGAGATCGTGCTGTTGCGCGCGAGTCGGATCGTGGGCGCCTACGAGGAAGCCTGGGACCGCCTGCGCGCCGAGACCGGCGGGGCGATGCCGCGCACCGTGATGCTGATCACCGGCCCGTCGCGCTCGGCCGACATCGAGCAGGCATTGGAACTCGGCGCCCATGGCCCGCGCCGGCTGCATGTCGTGCTGGTGGACGATGCGCCGGTGGACGATGCAACGGGGGAGGCGTAGGAGGCTCACGCCATGAATGCTCCCCTTCGCAAGCCGATGAGCCGCGACGAGTTCCTGACCTGGGAGGGGCGACAGGAGCAGCCCTACGAGTTCGACGGATTCGCCCCGGTCGCGATGACGGGCGGCTCGTCCGAGCACGCGGCCATTCAGCGCGATCTCATCACGGCATTGACCACCCGGCTGCGTGGCAAGCCCTGCGTACCCTACGGCAGCGAGTTGAAAATCGCGGTCGCGGGCAGCATCCGGTACCCGGACGCTTTCGTTGTGGGCTCCACCGTTGCACGCGGCACCTATGTCGTTGATGCGCCGGTGGTCATCTTCGAGGTTCTTAGCCATACCACGGCCATCACGGATCGCGTGGTGAAGAATCGAGAATACCAAGACACGCCCTCCGTAGCCCGCTACGTGCTGCTGGAGCAGCTTCGCCCGGCCGCGACGGTCTTCGAGCGTGCCGGCGACGATTGGGTGGGACACGTCCTCGAATCGCCCGCGGTGCTAGCGATGCCTGAGATCGGGATCGAATTGCCGCTGAGCGAGCTGTTCGAGGGCGTGGAATTTCCGGAAACGCTCGAAGACGACTGAGGCGCTCGGCGCCGTGACGTCCGTCCTGCGCTCGCTCGGCGACATGCCGTTCTGGCCGCTGGCGGCGACCGTCACCGTCCAGACCTTGGCGACCGCGGCGCTGTTCTCCATCCCCACGGCCGCGCCGGAAATCGCCCGCGACCTGAACGTGCCGGGGCCGCTGGTCGGGGTGTTCGTCTCGATCGTCTACAGCGTCGGCATCATCTCGGCGCTGCTCTCGCCCGGCTTCATCTGGCGATACGGGGCGGTGCGCGTCAGCCAGGGGATCCTGGTGTGCGTCCTCGCGATGCTGGCGATCGCCGCCGGCGGCGGCACGGTCGTCATGCTGGGGCTGGCGGGGGTGGTGCTGGGGCTGGGGTATGGCGCC
>JBDTFI010000596.1:0-4158 GCA_039938035.1 Acetobacteraceae bacterium
TCACCTGCCAGTCCACCAATGCGATTTCCGCCCAACTCACGAGACCATGATAAAGCCACGCCGAGGAATTCTGGTCAATGTGTCGGCGATGGCGGCGAGTCTCTGCTTGTGCATGGCGGCCGCATGCGGAGGCAAGGCGGATGGCGGAAGCGGTGTTACCGGACCGAGCGGACCGTCGCAACCGGCCGCAGTTGCGACCGTATCCGTTACTCTCGCAACTCCGGCCTTGGCGGTTGGTGCGAAGACTACGGCGAGCGCCACGTTACATGACGCGAGCGGGGCGGCGCTTTCCGGACGCAAGATTAGCTGGATGGCTGTTGATACGTTGATGGCGCGTGTAGACACGGCCGGAACCGTCACAGCTCTTCGACCAGGTCACGTAAAAATCAGGGCCACTTCTGAGTCAGTCGCCGGCGACGCCGATCTAACGATCAGCCCCGGACCAACTGTGGCGGTTGCCGTTACGCTCGTGCCCGCCGGGGCCGTGACGATTGGCTGGTCGGGCCGAGCGACTGCGGTCGCAACCGACAGCGCAGGGAACGTGATTACTGGGCAGTCGGTGGTCTGGACGTCGAGTGCACCGCAGGTGGTGACAGTAGCCCCCGATGGGTCGGTCCACGCCGCCGCCGCCGGTGCCGCCAGGATAATTGCGTCCGTCTCTACCCTCACCAGTGCTGTAACGGGTGAGGTCGCTATCACGGTTCAATCTGAGGTCGCTGCATCTGTTGCCGTTGTCCTCTCACCAGGCGCTGCAATTGCACCCACTGCCCTCGCACAAGCGACAGCGGTCGCGAAGGACAGCTCAGGCATTGTCATCACGGGCAGGCCGGTATCGTGGTCCACGAGTGATTCGACCGTGGCAACTATTACAGCATCCGGCATCGTACGAGGCGTAGGGATCGGCACCGCTGTGATTAGTGCAACGGTTGATAAGGTAGTCGGCACAGCGAGCGTGTCAGTCGCGTCTCCAACGCCGTGGCAAGTCGTGTCGTATCGCAACGGAGGTGGTCTCCCAATTTATTCGCCCGTGAATCAATTTGTGCCGGATAGCATAGCGCCGGCGGTTGTGCTGTTGGACGCAGCCGGACGGCCAGTACCAGGCGCCTCAGTTGATGTCGCAGTCACGCTCGGCGGTGGCTCGATTTCACCCGGCTCACTGAAGACGAACGCAAGCGGGATCGCTATCATCACGGGATGGCGATTGGGCCCAGGGCTGGGACAGGCCAATAACCAGCTTACTGCGACAGTGCGCGGCGCATCGATACAGGGCAACCCTGTGGTGTTCGTGGCCAGCGGGGTCGGCGGTCCAGCAGTTTCTATACGGGTGTTGCGTGGTTCGGGGCTGATGGCGAGACCTGGTAGAGCGGTCCTCGCCATTCCTGTCGTTCTTGCATTCGACGCTGCGGGCAACCCCGCAAGTGGAATTGTTCACTTCGCGGCTACCGGCGGCGGTCAGATACAGGGAAATGCAGATGTCGACATTACCGGCCGCTCCGCATCGCCGGGGATCGCAAGCCCCGTCGGGTGGACAATGAGCCAGTCGTCTGGAACCAATTCATTGATCGCGACGAGCAGTACTGCTTCAGCGACGATTTCTGTAACCGCGACCACGCAGCTCGCAACCACCTTTGACATAGCGCTGCGCTACGATGCGCCACTATCATCGGCAATTACAGAATTCTTCAACGACGCTGCGTTCCGATGGCGTCAGGCAATTACCGCCCCATTAAGCTCCTATCATATCATCGCCGCCGCAGGAGCGTGTTACGCCGGGTCGCCAGCTGTGGACACTGTTACTACTGGGGTCGTTGTTCTAGTTCACATAGGACTCGTACCTGCAGGCGCGGCGGCGACCGGAGGAGACTGTCTACTGCGGGGTGACGGAATGCCCGCGCTGGGCGTCGTGACGCTTGAATCGGGTTTCATCGCCGGCCCGCAGGACGTGTTCGCGGAAGTGTTTACGCACGAATTGGGGCACATCCTCGGTTTTGGAACCCTGTGGTCAGCGCGAGGATTGACAACGTCGGCATCCGGTGGACGAGTGTTTTTTGTAGGTGCGCATGCAACGGCCGAGCTTGTCCGTGTCGGCGGCGCAGCGTACAGCACTGGCGTATTGGTTTCTGCCGACGGTGGCCACTGGAACGCGGCTGTGATGAGCGACGACTTGATGACCCCATCGACGGGTTCTCCTGACTGGAGCTTGAGCACTGTTACGCTTGCTTCGCTCACCGATCTCGGCTTCACCATTGACCTATCGAAAGGAGACGGGTTCGCAATCGGTGGTCAACCAGCGGGAGCTTTTCTCAGCCCAAGCGGATCACTACAGATACCCATCCGCAACACGACATCGGGATCACGTAAGATATCCTTCGCCGGCGACGCGAAGATCTACCCGTGACAGCGCCACAGAGCCGTCACGTGACTTCGCGACGCGGAGTGGCCAGGAAGGAATATTTTTCCTTGGCGAAGACGATGGTGTCGCGGGTTGCAAGCAACGCAGGCGACGCGTCCCACGCGAACATTTTCACTGAGTCTCTGACGGATCGGTCAACTCTGTGCGGCAACGGTGAGGCCCGTGCGCTCCAAATTAAATCGGTCGGTGATCCCGACGAGAATCCACATAAGCGGATATAGCCAAAGCCAATGTGACGGCTTCGTTCACGGTTGGAGATGCGACGGCGCAAAAAATGAAGAGCTCGTTCCTCACGGCAAAGCAGGCGGAATGTAACAGGTTCGAATTTGAGGAGAGTTCGGTACGGCGATTGATAACTCGTCGCTGTATATCCAACTGCTGGAGCCCGTCAACCGCAAGTTGAAGATCACCACTGGTCGCAAAGGCGGGAGAAAGATCAGGAATTGCCTGCGGACCATACTTCGCGCGAATCGCGCTGAGAGTCAGAAACTCAACTGGCGCTCCGAGCGCATCCCCAACCCCGCCACCGAGCATGCATCCACGCATGTACGGCGTTGTGCCTGGTTGATCACGGCCGTCGACACCGGCGTGAGTGAACGCGTGGGCGCCGCATCGACCCACCACCGCACAAACTCTCGCTGTTCCGTGGTTTGGCGGCGAAGCTTCGGGGTGGCGCCGAAGTTTCGCCGTTGACATTTGCGAAAACAACGTCGGCACTGTGCTCAATGCGGTTTCCGCCGTCTGGCCGCCCGACACCGGGTAGCACGCGACCACAGTCCCGGTACGGCCCGCCCCACCCCAGCAATGCACGTACACAGTTCTATTCAAACGAACTGCGCCTTCGATAGTGTCTACAATCTCGGCCATTCGCGGTCGGTTCGGCACTGCCCCGCATTAGACTGGCGGCCTTAGAGTGGCGGGAGTTCGGGAGTTCTCTCGCGTTTAGGCTGTCCGAGCGCTCCTCATGGGCAAACAGCCAAACCCGGTTTGTCTAATTGCACGTCATCGCCGTTCCGTACGGGGCGGGATCCACTACCACTGCGCCATAGGCACGCCGCGGAGTGTTGGATCCGGGAAATAGGAGGCCGTAACTCTGGCCCTCGACATAGAAATGACCTGCGGCCTTGGTTGTTAGTAAACCAGTGCTGTCCAGTACGGCCATGACTGTGTCTATCGAGACGCCTAGTGAGTCCGTCATCTGCCACGTGACCCGGCCCGGATCCAAGCTTCCCCCGAGAGAGTCAACCGCGATAAACTGATATCGAATCGTCGTTCCAAGCCGTATGCACAGACCGCCTGGGCTAAGCTTCACCCTCACAAGCGGCTTGTGGATGTCGATTGGCGCGGTAGTCGAGAGTGACCCGAAGTCCTGAGACAGCCAAGCTTTGATGGTGTATTTCCCTGATGTCGCGTTCTTCACCCATATTGAATCCGGTGACGTCGGACTCCCTAAAGCGTATACCACACTGTCGGGGCCCTCTAGTACCCATTGCGCCTTCAACCCGTAAACCAGCGTGCCATCGCTGTTTGTTCCCACCACATAAGCGACGCTGGAGTCTTCACTCTCCATTGTGACGCTGTCGACATGAATGGCGATGGACTTGAGCACCGGTGGCGGCGGTGGCGGCGGCGTTGGGCTAACGCTGCTGCTTGAACTGCATCCAGCGAGAAGTAATCCCAGTACAACGGCTGAGATTCGTTTGTTTAATGGGCTAGAAAATGGCATTTTGATCCAGACTTGGCAG
>JBDTFI010000597.1:0-4304 GCA_039938035.1 Acetobacteraceae bacterium
CGGTATAGCCCGACGTGTAGGCGGTCCAGATCAGCCCGGCGACGATCAGCAGCAGGCACTCGGCCCGCCCGGGCATCCGGAAGGCGCCCCGCATGACCGCCTCCGGCTCGTCCGGCGCCGGGCGGAAACTCGCCAGGAACAGAACGGTCGCCGCCGCCATGATCGCCGCCCCGGCGAGGAACGAAGCCGGCCATCCCCAGATTTGCGCCAGCACCGGGACGGTGATCTGCGACAACCCGATCCCCACCGGGTAGGCGCCGACCGAGATGCTGATCGCCAGCATGAAGCGCCGCCCAGGAAACCAGTCGGCGATCACCTTGCTTTGCAGCACGGTCATCGCCACCGCGCCCACGCCCGCCAGCACGCGCCCCGCCGCGATGCCGCCGGCGCCGCCCGCCATCGCCGAGACCACGCCGCCCAGCGCCATCAGCGCGAGGCCGCCACCCAGCACCGTCCGATCGCCGAACCGCCGCCCCAGCAGGCCGAGCGGCAGGGCGGCAACGACGCCGGCGACCATGTACGCGCCGATCAGCTCGCCCAGCGAGGCATAGTCCAATCCGAACCGTTTGATCAGGTCCGGTCCGAGGCTGGCGACGGTCTGGAACTGATAGCCGAAGCCGATGCGCGCGAGCGCGATGGCGCCCAGGATCACCCCGCCACGAACGGCCTGCCCGCTCACGTCCCTACTTTCGCGGCCCAGGGGTCGATCACGCCCACGTCGAGATCCTCGAAATGGCGCGTGTTGCGCGTCGCCACCGCCGCCCGGCGGGCAAGCGCGATGCCGCCGATCAGCGTGTCACGGACATCCACCGTGCGGCCCGCGGCCGCGCGTCGCGCCGCGAGACTGGCCGCCGCCTCGGCTGCTATCCGATCGAGCGCGAGCACGCGGCCGCCCAGATCATCGCGCAGCAATCCTTCGAACGCCGCCTCCAGGGTCCGGCGTTTCGTGCCCTCCGCCATGCGAGCAAGGCCGAAGCGAACCTCGAAGACGCTAACCGCCGTGGTCCACACATCGTGCTCCGCTTGTTGATCCAGCCAACGGATCACCGCGGCGTCAGGCGGGTCGCGCATGATCGCGGAAAGCACGTTGGTATCGAGCAGGATCAATCGTCGAGGTCAGCCGCCCGGGCTGCCTCGCCCCGCAATTCCGGCAGGTCTTGCGTCAGCCCCAGACCGGCGAAGCGCTGGCTGATGCGCGTGCCCAGGCCAGAGCTCGGGGGCGCGTCGTCTTGGGCGGCGGCGACGCGCAGTATGTCGCGCACCTCCTCCTCCATGCTTCGTCCGCGCCGAGCCGCCCGCTCGCGCAAGCGCTCTTTCACGCCCGGTTCGAGGTGGCGCACCAGAAGCTGTGCCAAAGGGCAAATCTCCACATTGTGATAGCACGATATCAAATACGGAAACCAATAGTCAACACCGATCAGATAAGCGACTTTTCCATCTCCATCCAGGTCGGCGCGGCGTATCCAGGATGGGCGTGCCGTGCCACCTCGACGAAGCCCACGGCGGCGAACAGGCGCCGGTTGCCGGCGAGCGCCAGCCGCGTCCCGAGGTGCAGGCGCGGGTGCCCAAGAGACCGCGCTTCCCGCTCGGCGCGCATCAGAAGCGCCCGCGCCACGCCACGCCGTCTGGCCGCCCGGCAAACCGCGAGTCGGCTGACGTAGAGACCGCCTGCCCGCTCCTCCCACAGGACCGTCCCGACGATCATTCCACCCGCTTGGGCGACCGCGCCGCCCCCGGTCGCGAGATGTGTCGCGATCGCGAGAGCCGTCACGCCAAGGGCGGAGGGTGGCGGGTCGAGTGCCACCGGAAGGTGGGCGAAGGCGTCCCGGATCAGGCCGGCCACCGCCGCGGCGTCCGTCTCGCGCATCGGGCGCAGGTCCATCGCGTCCATACCGCCGACGGTAGCCCGCGCCGGACGGCGTGCCTATCTTCGCCCGATGCAAGAAACGCCCGTCTTCCTCGATCTCAATCGCCCGCCCGTCCCCGACATCGTCGTGCCGCGCGGCATCACCCCGTTCTTCCTGCCGAACCGCCCGGTGCGCGGCCGGCTGATCCGTCTTGGCCCGCTCGCCGACGCGTTGCTGACCCGCCATCCGGCCAACCCCGAGCCGGTGACGCAACTCGCCGGAGAGGCGCTGGCGCTGGCCGCCGGGCTCGCCTCGGCGCTGAAGTTCCGCGGCTCCTTCAGCCTGCAAGCCAAGGGCGACGGGCCGGTTCCCATGCTGCTGGCCGACTGCACCGACACCGGCGCCCTGCGCGGCTACGCACGGGTGGACGCGGCGCGCTTCGCCGCCACGCTGGCCGAGAACCCCAACCCGACCGGCGACCGCCTGCTTGGCACCGGCTATCTCGCCTTCACCGTCGATCAGGGGCCGGAGCAGCGTCACCAGGGCATGGTCTCGATCGAGGGCGAGAGCCTCGCCGACATGGCGCTGCACTACTTCACCACCAGCGAGCAGCTCCGCTGCCATCTCCATCTTGCCTGCGCGCGCACGAAGGCGGGTTGGCGGGCTGGCGCGCTGGTGCTGGAGCGCATCGCCGGCGCCGGCGGCGTGGACCCTGAAATGCCGGAGGAGGCGCGGGAGGAAAGCTGGCGCACGGCGACCGCGCTCGCCTCCACGCTCACCGATGCGGAGCTGCTCGACGACACGCTGCCGCCGGAACGCCTGCTGAACCTGCTGTTCACGCTGGAAGGCGTTTCCGTCGATCGCGCCCGCGCCCTGTCCTACGGCTGCCGCTGTTCGCGCGCGCGCCTCGCGGGAATTCTCGAGGGTTTCCCGGAGGACGACCTCGATCACATGGCGGTCGGCGGCGACATCGTCATGACGTGTGAGTTCTGCAATTACGATTTCCGCTTTCCCCGCGCCGACGTGCAAAGCCGGTTGCCGAACGGCGACGGGGCGGCGCATTGACCCGGCCGGGCGCGGTCTGCTTCTGTCCGCCGCCATAGCGGCCCGGAGCCTCGTCATGCGCGCTTGTCTTTCCCGCCGCGCCGTTCTGCTCTCGGCGTTGCTGGCCGCTTCCTGTTCGTCCGAACCGACCGCTTCGCCGGTATCGCAGGCCGCACCGCTCGATTTCTCATACCTCCTGCCGTTGCGTCTGAACGTCGCGACGGTCGAGGTCGAGCAGCGCTATGTCCCGCAAGGCGTCCCGCCCGACGTCAGCCCGCTCGACCCGGTCCAGCCGGTCGCGGCGCTGCGGACCATGGGCGAACAGCGGCTGAAAGCGGACGGCGCGACAGGGCGGGCGGTGTTCGCCATCAACGATGCCTCGCTGCTCCGCCAAGGTGATCTGATCACCGGAACCATGAGTGTGGAACTCGACATCTTCGACGCGTCGGGCGCACGGCAGGGATACGCGCAGGCCACCGTGGTTCGCCAACTCGCCGGGGCGACGGGCGATTTGTCGACCGCGCTCTATCAGTTCACCCGCGCGATGATGGACCAGATGAACGTGGAGTTCGAATACCAGGTCCGCCACGCCCTTTCGGCCTGGCTGCTGCCGGAGGGCGCCGTCCCTTCGCCGGTCCAGGCGACCCCGCTATCGCCGCCGGCACCCGGCGGCGCTCAACCGCTCCCGCCGATCCTGCCGCCCACGCAGGCTCCCGGCCCCGGCGCCCCCGTGCCGTTGGCGCTCCCGCCCGTCACCGGCTGAACCCATCGTTAGAGCATCCGTTGCAGAATGATCTTCTGCACGTCCGACGTGCCCTCATAGATCTGGCATACCCGCACGTCGCGATAGATGCGCTCCACCGGATAGTCCGCGAGGAAGCCGTAGCCGCCGAGGGTCTGGATCGCCACCGTGCAGATCTGCTCGGCCGCCTCGGAGGCGAACAGCTTCGCCATCGCCGCGGCCTCCAGTGCTGGCTTGCCATCCGTGCGCAGCCGCGCGGCGTGCAAGGTGAGTTGGCGCGCCGCCTCCAGCTTCGTCTTCGCTTCCACCAGCCGGAACGCCACCGCCTGATGCTCGATGATCGGCTTGCCGAAGGCGCGGCGGTCGCGCGCGTAGCCGATCGCGTATTCGAGCGCCGCCCGCGCCATCCCGATGCTCTGCGCGGCGATGCCGATGCGCCCGGATTCCAGGGTCGACAGCGCGATGCGGTAGCCCTGGCCCTCCTTGCCCACGAGCTGATCGGCGGGGACCTCCATGTCCTCGAACGCCAGCGCGCAGGTGTCGGACGCCTTCTGGCCGAGCTTGTCCTCGACGCGCAGCACCTTGAAGCCAGCGCACGCCTTGTCGGCGACGAAGCAGGAGATGCCGCGCTTGCCGGCGTCGGGGTCGGTGACGGCGAAGAAGACGATGCT
>JBDTFI010000598.1:0-3154 GCA_039938035.1 Acetobacteraceae bacterium
ACGAAACTCGCCAGGACCGCATCGCATCGCAATGAGAGGTCGAAGATGAGCAAAGCATCGGCCCGCCACGCGGCGACTATCATTCGGGTGCCGGTAGATTCCAAACATAAATGAAATAACCAGGAGGACGTCATGGCGGAGTCGACAAGAGTGTTACCAGCTCTCATGGCGGCGGCGGGAGTTTTGCTCTGCCAGGCTGCCATTGCACAGGCCCCGGATCAAAAACTGGGCAAAGTGCACTTCGAGACGTCCTGCACGCCGGCCGCCGCCGCCGCATTCGACCGGGGGATGCTGTATCAGCATTCCTTCTGGTACCGCGCCTCGCAACGTGACTTCCAGGAAGCGTTGAAGGACGATCCCGGCTGCGGCATCGCCTATTGGGGGATCGCGCTGAGCCTGTTGTGGAACCCCCACATTGCACCACCCGTGAAGAACCTCGCCGATGGCGCCGCTGCTCTGGCGAAGGGCAAAGACGTCGGCGCGAGGACGGAGCGAGAGCGTGACTATATCACCGCGCTGTCAGCGATGTACACGGATTTGGGCAACGTCGATCATCATACGCGCGTATTGAATTACATGAAGGCGATGGAACACCTCGCCGCGAAGTACCCCAACGATGACGAGGCACAGATATTTTACGCACTCTCGCTCAATGTCGCTGCTTCGCCAGCGGATAAGACCTATGCCAATCAACTCAAGGGCGCTGCGATATTGGAGAAGATCTGGGTGCGGCAGCCGGATCATCCGGGCATCCCGCATTACCTGATCCACCTCTACGACACGCCGGCGCTCGCCGAGAAAGGCATCACGGCGGCACGGAGTTACGCGAAAGTGGCGCCGGATGCACCGCACGCCCTGCACATGCCGTCGCATATTTTCACGCGCGTCGGCTACTGGCAGGAGTCGATCGATTCGAACATAGCGTCCGTGCGCGCCGCCAAGGAGGACAATGAATCCGCCGATGAACTGCACGCCATGGATTACGAGGTCTATGCCTATCTGCAACTGGGGCAGGACGCTCGGGCGAAGGCAGTGATCGACGATATGATGAAAGTGCCGGTTTCGAGTGACACGTTTCTGGCCGCAGCTTACGCCCTCGCGGCATCGCCGGCACGCTACGCCGTGGAACGCGGCGACTGGAAGGCCGCATCGGCGCTGGAAGTCCGACCCAGTACGCTACCGCATATCACGGCGCTCTCGTGGTTCGCCAAAGGGCTTGGCGCGGCACGGTCCGGCGACGCGGCGCAGGCTCAAACTGCAGTCACGCATCTCGCGACGTTACGGGATCAGTTGCGGCAGAAAAAAGACGCCTATTGGTCCGAGCAAGTTGATATTCAATTGCAGATCACGACCGCCTGGATGCAACTTGCGATGGGACAGCAGGATGTGGCGTTGAAGGCAATGGGGGACGCCGCGGACGCCGAGGACAAGACCGAGAAGCACCCGGTCACACCGGGACAACTGACCCCGGCGAGGGAACTGTATGGCGCGATGCTGCTCCAGCAGGGCAAAGCAGTGGAGGCGCTGGCGGCCTTCGAGGCGACGATGCGCAAGGAACCCAACCGCATGAATGCAACGCTCGGCGCCGCGAACGCCGCCGCCGCTTCGGGCGACAATGCCAAGGCGAGGCAATACTTCGCCGCAGCAATTGTGCTGGGATCGGATCCGAGTGTGGTGCGGCCCGAGATCGCCCAGGCGCGGGCGTTCCTCGCGAGTGCCAAATAGCGGTGGCCGGATTGATGATGGCCGTGATGCGAACCTTCGTCGTCATGGCCGTCTGGACGATGGCGCTGGGCGGACCTTTGGGCGCGCAGAGTCGCGCCGTCAGCGGCCAGGCCGGAATCTTAGGGGAGTGGGAACTGACCGCAACCGTGACGGAACAAGCGGACGGTGGCGGACGGCTATGGTCCGGTCCGCTCAGCCTGAAGCATGTAGGGTATTGCAGCGTAGATGGTCCGGAGGAAAAAACCGGCGAGTTGCGGCTTCGAATCTCCGGTCTGCCGGGCGAGGCCACTGCGACGTTGCTGATCGATCGGGAAGTTTGCACGTTCAGCGGGAAGTTCAATGAAAGCTATGTCGGCATCATGCACTGTCCGGGCCGGCGTGGCGTGCCAATGATGCTGTGGTTTCAGTGACCGGGCCGCCGGCTTCCCGGTCATCGGGTCCAGGGAGATCGTCCCAACAACTCCGGTGGTGCCGGCGCGCGAGCACCCGGGCGAGATAATGCTTGAGACGAAGCCGCCAATAGCCGCCGCTGACCTGTGCGACTGTTGGGTGTCGGACCTAAAATCGGCAAAACACAAGTTGGTATCGATAGCTTTCTGAGGTTCCCGATTTTATAATTCTGAACCGATCACTACATCCTTGCAAATCGTCCACAACGAGGTCGCGGACCACCAAACTCTGCGATCAGATCATCTCCCGAAGACGAGCTGCGCCACACAGAGGCTGACGGTCAGTGCCGCGCTCGGGGTAGGTCGCATAAGTGTCGGATCGCATCGGCAGTCGTAGGATTGCGCCGACAAAAGGCCCGCTTACGTGCGATGTGGAGACGCCAGAGCGAAAGCCTCCCAAGTTCGCGCGTAGCCCCCCCGCTCGCCACGCTCAACGCGTCCGACCCGGCCAGACTTGCGCCGCCACCCCCGCGCACCCAAGCTGCGGACCAACAGAACCGGACGGGACCCGCCACCAATGTCATTGGCAGTGATCGACACCTTCCGTAACGAGCTCGCCCGCAAGGGCTACGCCTCCAAGGCGATCCTCCCCGACGCCGAGTTCGCCCGGCTCGTCGCGGCCGCCGACGCCGATCCCGCCATCATCCGCACCCCGCCCGACGAGCTGCGCTACATCGAGGGCCTGCTCGAACTCCCCCTCGGCCACCTGAAGTTCTTCTGCGTCGTCCCCCAGACCGGCGACGGCGTCTGCGCGTGCGGCCGGCGAATGAGCGCACTGGACATCGTCTCCTACGCGGTCAGGCACGCCGTCCACAGCAGGTCGCTCATCCGCGACACGCTGATCGGCTTGCGCAACATGTTCGAAATCGCGCAGGGCGGTCGGCAGGGCGAATGCCTGAACTGCGGCAGACCCGTCGTTTCCCGCGTCTACTACTCGCACACCTACATGTACGCCTGAACGGACCTCACTGATCCGGGAT
>JBDTFI010000599.1:0-3600 GCA_039938035.1 Acetobacteraceae bacterium
CGTGATATAGGGACGGCTGCACGGAGGCGCTGCTGGCCGGGGCGCGAGCGCCGCGGGGTTCGGAATTGTGGTGATCACCGCTACCTAAGTAGGAACCGAGCAAGGATCAGGAGGAATGCGCGCCATGCCATCCATGACCGAAATCGCCAAGGAGTTCTTCGCCGCCTGCGAGACCGGGAAAGGGTGGGAGGCGTGCCGCGCGTACTGCACGCCGGACGCGACGTTCGCCTCCCAGGCCGAGCCGCTGGCCGACGTGAAGACGCTCCAGGCCTACACCGACTGGATGAAGAGCATCCTGACGCCGCTGCCGGACGGCCGTTACGAGGTGAAGTCGTTCGCGACCGACGCGGAGCGCAACAACGTCAGCGCCTTCGGGGTCTTTTCCGCCACCCACACCGGCCCCGGCGGCCCCGTCCCGCCGACCGGCAAGAGCATGAAAACCGACTACGTCTATGTCATGGAGTTCGAGGGCGCCAAGATCCGCCACATGACGAAGATCTGGAATGCCGGTTGGGCGCTGAAGCAGATCGGCTGGTGAGCCGGGCGGACGCCCCATCCAGCGCGTCGGACCGCGTCGCCCCCGACTGCGCGGGCATGGACTTTTATGCCGCCGACCGCGGCCTGCGCGATCTGCTGGCGATCTATCTGCCGCCCGCCACGCGCGCCCATCTCGAACCGCACTACGCCCGCCTCGGCAAACTCGCCGGCGGTCGACTGGACGAACTCGCGCGCATCGCCGATCGCCATCCGCCGGTCCTGCACCCGCGCGACCGCTTCGGACGCGACGAGGACTGGATCGAGTACCACCCGGCCTACCGGGAAATGGAGCGCATCGCGTTCGGCGATTTCCAGTTCCACGCGATGGTCCACCGCGCGGGCGTGCTCGGCATGGACGCGCCGCTGCCGCCGGTCGCCAAATACGCCTTCCAGTATCTGTTCGTGCAGGCCGAGTTCGGCCTGATGTGCCCGATCAGCGTCACCGACACCTCCATCCATCTGATCCGCGCGTTCGGCTCCAAGGACCTCCAGGCATACCTGCTGCCGCGGATGCTCTCGGCCGACCCCGCCATCCAATGGACCGGCACGCAGTTCATCACCGAAAAGGCCGGCGGCTCCGATGTCGGCGCCTTGGAGACGGTCGCCCGCGAACGTAACGGCGTCTGGCGGCTGGAGGGCGAGAAGTGGTTCTGCTCGCACACCGACGCCGACGTCGCCCTGATCCTCGCCCGCCCGGAAGGCGCGGTCGGGGGCACAAGCGGTCTCGCGCTGTTCGCGCTGCCGCGCCGCACAAGCGACGGCGCGCGCAACGCGTACCGGATCGTCCGCCTGAAGGACAAGCTGGGGACCCGCTCGATGGCGAGCGGAGAGATCAGGCTGGAGGGCGCCGAGGCCTACCTCGTCGGCGAGCGCGACGCGGGATTCCGCCAGATGATGGCGCAGGTGAACCTGTCGCGCCTGTCGCACGGCGTCCGCGCCGCCTCGATGATGCGCCGCTGTCTGAACGAGGCCCTGGCCGCGTCACGCGGGCGCATGGCGTTCGGCCGCCTGGTGTCCGAGCAACCGCTGATGCAACGCGAGCTTCTCAAGATCCTGGTACCGACCGAGCAGGCGCTGTCGATGGTCCTCGCCACGGCCGACGCGATGGGACGGGGCGCGGTTGACGAACTCCGCATCCTCACCGGCCTGATCAAGCTGCGCGCCTGTCGCGATAACGCGGTGGTCGCGACAGGGTCGATGGAGACGCGCGGGGGCAACGGCTACATCGAGGACTGGGTGAACCCGAAGCTGATCCGCGATGCGCAGGTCGGGCTGTTGTGGGAGGGCACGAGCAACATCATCGCCCAGGACGTGATCGCCCGCGCGGTCCGCAAGGATGGCGCGCACCGCGCCTTGCACGCGCTGCTGCGCCGCCGGCTGGAGGCGGCATCCGCCTTGCCGTCGCCGTTCCGCTCGGCCCTCGGGACGGCGCTCGACCGCGCCGTGGCATTCGCCGAAACCGCGCCCGACACGCTGGTCCGCGAGGCCGCCGCCGCGCTCTACAACGCCGCCAGCGCGGTGCTGCTGGGCTGGGAGGCGACGCGACCGGGCGTGGATTCGCGCCGTGCCCTGATCGCGCGCTGCGTTCTGGCCCATCGCCTCACGCCCCGCGATCCCCTGGCGCCGGAGGAAGCCGGCTGGGAGCGCCAGGCCGGCGCGTTGCTGCTGCAGGACGCGCCGCTGACGCTGTCGGAGGTCGCGGAGGTGCTGGTTTAGGAGGCGTTTTCGCCACCTCGCGCCACGCGGCGAGTCTCGAAGCGGCCTGCGCCGCCAGGGTTCCCGACTCGATCAGCGCCGCGCGAGCGGCCTGCGCCATCGCGCGGCGACGGGTCGGGTGGCGGATCAGGTGCATCAACGCGTCCGTCCAGTCCGCATCCGTGTTGGCGACGAGCCGGCCGGCCGGGGAACCGCGATAGGCCGGCACGTCGGAGGCGAGCACCGTGAGGCCGAGGGCGGCGTAGTCCAACGTCTTGATCGACGATTTGCCGCGGTTGAACGCGGTGTCGGCCAGCGGCGCGATGCCGATGTCGAAGGCCGGCATCCGGGTGATCCAGTTGACGAAACCTGGATAGGACTGCCCCTCCGCACCTTCCGGCAGGCTCCGGTTCACCCAGGCCGGGAGGTCGTCCTCGGGCGTGACCCCGATCATGTCGAAGCGGACGCGGCGGCCGAATTCCGCGTGCAGCCGCGTCAGTGCCGCGCGCACCAGGGCGAAATCCTCGCCGTGCGTCGTGGTGCCCATGAACAGGAGCCGCACCGGACCCGGCTGGCGCTCTGGCAGCGCGTCGCCGTCGGGGAGCCACAGACGCTCGTCGATGCCGTTGGGGATCACAAGCGCATCGGCGCGCAGCGAGCCGAGCGCCGCGGTGGAGACCCAGACGGCGTCGGCGTCGCCGAGCAATCGGCGCACCAGTGCCGCCTTCGGGCGCAGCAACGCGGCGTCGGCGTGATCAGGCGGGATGCGGGCGAGGTCGTCGTCGAGGTCGTACACCAGCTTCATGCCGGCAGCGCGGCAATGCGCCGCCAAGGCCTCGGCGGCGGCGACGTCGGGGATGGCGTGGCGGTGGGTCAGCACGATGTCGGCGGTCATGGTGAGCGCGTCGCCTGGGTATGCCACGGTGACGTCGAGGTCCGCGGCGAGGTGGTGCAGTGGCTGGAGCAGGCGGATATAGGCGCACGGCGTGGGGACGCCGGTGTCGAAGCGTTCGGGAATGGCGATGACGCGCAGGCGAGCGGATGCCGCGGCGCCCCTCCCCCTAGCCCCCTCCCCTTGCGGGAGGGGGCTAGGGGGAGGGGTCGTCGTCAGATACGCCGACCCATAAAAGTCATTCACCGCCGCCCGCATCGCTCGCCCCACCGGTGCACGCCCCCGCAACGCCGCGCGTGCCTCCTCGAAGACAGCCCGCCAGGTTGCGGTGGTCGCCCCCGGATCGACAAGCCAGGTCAGCGGGCGCCCTTCCAGCCGCTCGGGAAACGCGCCGATCCGGGAGGCGACGATCGGCAGCCCGGCGTCGAGCGCGGCCGACAACGTGTAGCTCCAGGTCTCCGGCCATTGCGCGGGGA
>JBDTFI010000600.1:0-2563 GCA_039938035.1 Acetobacteraceae bacterium
CATTCAAACACTACCACATTGCCCCGAGGATTCGACTCAAGACCCCCTCGGGTGTGCAATCCCCCGCAGACAGACAGGAGGAACCACACCATGCCCAAACCCCCATCCACCGCCGGCCGCGACCGCGTCCGCGCCACCGTCCCCAAGCTGATCGACCTCAGCGAGAAAGTCCTCTTCGGCGACGTCTGGGAACGCAAGGAGCTATCGAAGCGCGACCGCAGCCTCATCACCTGCGCGGTGCTGGTCGCGACCTACCGGCCGGAGCAGCTCAAGGGCCACCTCGCCCGCGCCCTCTTCAACGGTGTCACCAAGCAGGAACTGTCGGAGGTCATCACCCACATGGCGTTCTACGCCGGCTGGCCGGCCGCGATGACCGCGGCCAACGTCGCCCGCGAGGTCTTCGCGGAGAACGAGTGAGCGCCATGAAAGTCGGTTTCATCGGCCTCGGCACCATGGGCGCCGGCATGGCCGCCAACCTCCAGAAGGCCGGCCACGCCCTGGTCGTGAACGACACGCGCCGCCCCGCCGCGGAGCGGTTCGTCAGCGCCGGTGCCGTCTGGGCCGCCACCCCGCGCGAGGTCGCCGAGCAGACCGACCTGATCTTCACCTCGCTCCCCGGCCCGCCGGAGGTCGAGGCGGTGGCGCTGGGCCCCGACGGGCTGCTCGGTGCCATGCGCAAGGACGCCGCCTATTTCGACCTGTCGACCAACTCGCCGACTTTAATGCGCCGCGTCCACGCCGCCTTCGCCGAGCGCGGCGCGCACGCCCTCGACGCCCCGGTCAGCGGCGGCCCGCGCGGGGCGGCGACCGGGAAGCTCGCGATCTGGGTCGGCGGCGAGCAGGCGGTGTTCGACCGAAGCAAACCGGTGCTCGACGCGATGGGCGATCAGGCGCGCTATGTCGGCCCGATCGGCGCCGGCTCGGTCGCCAAGCTGGTCCACAACATGTTCGGCTACATCATGACCACCGGCCTCGCCGAGGTCTTCACCATGGGGGTGAAGGCCGGCATCGAGCCGCTCGCGATCTGGGAGGCGGTGCGCCAGGGCGCCATCGGAAGGCGCGGCGCGTTCGACGCCATGCCCGACCAGTTCCTGTCGAACAGCTACGAGCCGCCGGCCTTCGCGCTGCGCCTCGCGCACAAGGACGTCTCGCTCGCTTGCACGCTGGGCCGGGAGATGGGCGTGCCGATGCGCCTCGCCAATCTGGTGCAGGCGGAGATGACCGAGGCGATGAACCGCGGCTGGGCCGACCGCGATTCCCGCTCGGCGATGCTGCTGCAAGTGGAGCGCGCCGGCGTGTCGATCGACGTCGATCCGCAGCGGCTGCAGCAGGCCGTGGACGCGCTGCACGGCCGGTGACGGAGACACTGCCCCGCACCCTGGCGTTGCAGGGCGCGTCCAACGTCCGCGACCTCGGTGGTTGGCCGGCGGCGGGCGGCGGGACGGTTCGGTTCGGGCGCGTGTTCCGCTCAGCCGCGCTGACCGGGCTTACGGAGCAGGACGCGGCGACGCTGGCCGCGACCGGCTTGCGGACGGTGTGCGACCTGCGTGGGGGGCTTGAGGCGGCGGAGGCACCGTCGGCGCTTGGCGGCCTGCCGGGGGCGGCGGTGCATTCCCTGCCGATCGAGCCCTCGGTCGGCGCCTCGTTGCGTGACCTCGTCGCCACCCGGAACGCGACCGGCGAAAGCGTCATGGCGGTGATGCGTCAGGCTTACGTGGCGTACGCGTTGGAGTGGCCACACCGTTACCGGGCGATGTTCGCGCTGCTGGCGGATGACGCGACGCCGCTGCTGTTGCACTGCTCGGCGGGCAAGGACCGCACGGGGTTCGGGGCGGCGCTGATCCTGACCGCGCTTGGCGTGCCATACGAGGCGGCGCGGGAGGACTATCTCGCCTCCAACCGGCTGTGGCGTGGGGATGCGGGGATCGCGAGGGACCTGCCGCCGAGCGTGGCCGAGACACTGCTGCACGTCCATCCCGAGCTGCTGGACGCAGCCTTCGCCGCGATCGCCGGTGCCTATGGGGGGTTCGAGCGGTACGCGTCGGTGACGCTGGAGATGGACGCCGCGCGAATGGCGCGCCTGCGGGCGCGGCTGGTAGAGTGATCGCGGAGATCAGGAGGAGCCGCGTCATGAACGAGTTGCGGGGGAACCAGGGACCACGCTATCGCCATCGCGACGACGAGTCCGCCCCGTTCGAGAGCATCACCGTCGACAAGCTGACGCCGATCATCGGCGCAGAGATCGGCGGGGTCGATCTGTCCCAACCGCTCGGCAACCGCGCCTTCGACGAGATCCACCGCGCTTTGGCCGAGAACCTGGTGATCTTCTTTCGCGATCAGCATTTGACGCCCGAGCAGCATCTCGGCTTCGGGCGCCGCTTCGGCGAGCTGCACATCCACCCGGCTGCCCCGCACGCGCCCGGCCATCCGGAGTTGATGATCATCCACGCCGACAAGGACAGCCCGCGCGCCAACGGCGAGGGCTGGCACAGCGACGTCTCCTGCGACTCCGAGCCGCCGATGGGCAGCATCCTCTACATCCGGACCTGCCCGCCGCACGGCG
>JBDTFI010000601.1:0-5909 GCA_039938035.1 Acetobacteraceae bacterium
CCGGCGCCGCCGCCCTTGGCCGCCGGGTCGTCGTGTTCGCGACCAACGAGGGGACGCGGGCGCTGTGTGCCGACGTGGCCCACCTCGACGGCATGGCGCGCCCCGAGGGCGTCGCCGGACTGGCGGATTTGCGCGCGGCCTCGGTGGAACTGGGGGTCAGGCTAATCGCCTGCGAGACCGGGATGCTGATGGCCGGGATCGCGGCCTCGGCGCTGCTTGGCGGCGTGGAGGTAGCCGGAGTGGCGACGTTCCTCGACGCCGTCGGCGATGGGCAGATGCTGACGATGTAGGGCCGAAAAGCGCCAGCGCAATCCGCCGCCGCGGTGACGGCGGATTGCATCCGCCCTACTGGCGCGCCGCCGCCTCGAAGGGCACACTGATCGACGACACCGGCGGAGGAAAACACCCATGAAGGCAGCGATCCTGCACGAGGCGCACCACCCGCTCACCATCGAGGACGTGGAGATCGAGAAGCCCAAGCGGCGCGAAATCCTGCTGCGCACCGCCTTCGCCGGCCTCTGCCATAGCGACCTGCATTTCATGGAGGGGTTGTACCCTTACCCGATGCCGGTCGTGCTCGGCCACGAGGCGGCCGCGGTGGTGGAGGCGGTGGGGGAGGACGTGACCTACGTGAAGCCGGGCGATCACGTCATCACCTGCCTGTCGGTATTCTGCGGCGAGTGCGCGCAGTGCGTCACCGGCCACTCCAATCTCTGCGAGAACACCGAGGTGAAGCTGCTGCCAGGCGCGGCACGCCGGCTCCGCTGGAAGGGCCAGGTGCTGAACCAGGCGTTCAACCTCTCGGCCTTCGCCGAGCATATGCTGGTCCACGAGCACGCGGTGGTGAAGATCAAGCCGGACATCCCCCTCGACATCGCGACCTTGGTCGGCTGCGGCGTGATGACCGGCGTCGGCGCGGTGTTTCACGCCGCCAAGGTGGAGCCGGGTAGCACCGTCGCGGTGATCGGCTGCGGCGGTATCGGGTTGTCGGCGGTGAACGGCGCGGCGATCGCCGGCGCCGAGCGGATCATCGCGATCGACACCGTGGCGTCCAAGCTGGAGAAAGCTCGCGAGATGGGCGCGACGGACACGATCAACGCCTCCAACGTCGATCCGGTCGAGGCCGTGCGCGAGTTGACAGGCGGCGGCGTGCCGTACGTCTTCGAGGCGATCGGCCTGAAGAAGACCGCCGAGCAATCCTTCGCCATGCTGCGCCCGGGCGGTGTCGCGACGATCATCGGCATGATCCCGGTCGGCGTGAAGATCGAGCTGTCCGGCGCCGATTTCCTGCGCGACCGCAAGATCCAGGGCACCTCCATGGGCGGCAACCATTTCCGCGTCGACATGCCGCGCTTGCTGGAGCTGTGGCGCCAGGGGCGGTTGCAGCTGGAAACGCTGATCTCCGGGCGAATCACGCTTGATAAGATCAACGAGGGATTCGCCAATCTGAAATCGGGCGCGCCGGTGCGGCAGTTGATCGATTTCGGGGTGGTGTAGAAGTGAGAATGCCGCGTGCGCTCAACGGATCGGCTCCTCCCACGGATTGACGACCGTCACGCCGCAACCCTCGAAATCAGAGATATTGCGGGTGACGACACTTGCGCCATTGGTGCGCGCGACCGACGCGATCATGAGGTCGAGCGTCGCGGTCGGGCGGCCCGCGCGCCTGCGGATTGCGAAGATATCCGCGTACGCCACCGCCGCCGCCATGTCGAAAGGCAGCACACGCCCTTCAAAATCCTCCGTGAACATGGCCCGTGCCGCCGCTTCGAGATCGAGGCGGCGGCGGCCCTCGGGCATGATCGCGAGCCCGGATAGGATTTCCGCCTGACAAATGGCCGCCGTGAACAGAAGTTGGGCGGGCCGTCCGGATACCCACGTGGCTACCCGAAGCACCGGTTCGGCGCTTATCATCGCCGAGAGAACGTTGGTATCGAGCACGAACATCACTCGAACCGGGGCGGTTCGCGGGCGGGTTCGCGGGGGGGCGCCTCCAAGTCTACTCCGCCAAGCGGCGCGAAGCGGGCATGGATGCGGTCATAAAGGTTGCGTCCCGCGGGGCTTCCCGATGTGGTCAGGCTGACCTCCAAAATACGCCGGACCTCGGCTTCCATCGAGTGCCCGCGCTCTGCGGCGCGAACTCGTAGCCGCTCCTTCAGTGCCGGGTCGAGGTTCCGAACCGTGATGCTGCTCATGCGATCCTCAGGCGGCGCGGCATTGTAATCAATGATTGCATTGATAGCAAGCAAATCTGCAGCTATGCTGTTTATGTGGTATAGGGCGTGTGCTGCCGATTCGCCGCAGGAGCCCCCGATGTCCGCCGCTGCCCGTCCCGCGTTGAGCGAGGTAACCGACCGCAACCTCGCCCTCGAACTCGTTCGCGTCACCGAGGCGGCCGCACTCGCCGCGTCGCGCTGGATCGGCCTGGGCAAGAAGAACGAGGCCGACGGCGCGGCGGTGGGGGCGATGCGCCGGGCCTTCGATCAGGTCGCCATCGCCGGCACCGTCGTCATCGGCGAGGGCGAGATGGACGAGGCGCCGATGCTTTTCATCGGCGAGACGGTGGGCTGCGGCGGCCCGGCCATGGACATCGCGGTCGACCCGCTGGAGGGCACGACGCTCACCGCCAAGGGCGGCCCGAACGCCATCGCCACCGTGGCGATGGCCGAGAAGGGCGGCTTCCTGCACGCGCCCGATATCTACATGGACAAGATCGCGGTGGGCGGCGGGCTGCCGGACGGGGTGGTCGATCTCGATGCGCCGGTCAGCGAGAATCTCCGCAACCTCGCCCGCGCCAAGCACCGCGACGTGGCCGATCTCGTTGTCTGCATCCTGGATCGCGATCGCCATAAGGACCTGATCGCGGCTTGCCGCGAAGCGGGCGCGCGGATCATGCTCATCAGCGACGGCGACGTGGCGGGTGTGATCGCGACCGCGATGCCGGATGCCGAGATCGACATCTACATGGGCTCGGGCGGCGCGCCCGAAGGCGTGCTCGCCGCCGCCGCGTTGCGCTGCACCGGCGGGCAGATGCAGGGACGGCTACTGTATGAGGACGACGCGCAGATCGCGCGCGCGCGCTCGATGGGCGTCACCGACCCTCGGCACAAATATAGCGTCACCGAGATGGCGAAGGGCGACGTGATGTTCGCCGCCACCGGCGTCACCTCGGGCGCCATGCTGCGCGGGGTGCGTCGGTTCGGCCTCGGCGCCAGCACCCATTCGATCGTCATGCGCAGCAAGTCGGGCACCGTCCGCTTCATCGAGGCGCACCACAACTTCGCGACCAAGACCTGGGTGCCGACCTGAACGCCACCCTGGCGCTCGGCGTCGAGCGCAGCCTGTCCGGCCGGCGCTGGGTCTGGCGCGAGGGCGAGGATCGGGTCGCCCTCGGCATCGCCCAGCGCGCCGGGCTGCCCGAAATCGTCGGGCGCCTGCTCGCCGCGCGTGGCATCGGCATTGAGGAGTGCGGGGACTTCCTGGACCCCACCTTGCGCGCGTTGCTGCCCGACCCGTCGACGCTGACCGACATGGACGTGGCGGCCGAACGGCTGGCCGATGCGGTGGCGGGCGGCGAGACCGTCGGGGTGTTCGGCGACTACGACGTGGACGGCGCCTGCTCGGGCGCGATCATGGCGGGTTTCCTGCGCGGCCTCGGCTGCGCGGTCCATTCGCACGTCCCCGATCGGCTGACCGAGGGCTACGGGCCGAACGTCCCGGCGCTGCGCGCGCTCGCGGCACGGGGCGCGCGCCTGATCGTCTGCGTCGATTGCGGCACGGCGGCGGGCGAGGCGCTGGCCTCGGTGCGGGGGATGGCCGACGTGATCGTGCTCGACCACCACAAGGCGGAGGACGCGCCGCCCACCGTGCTGGCCACGGTCAACCCCAACCGCTTGGACGATGCCTCGGGCCTGGGGATGCTGTGCGCGGCGTCGGTCGCCTTCCTGACCGTGGTGGCGAGCACGCGCGTGCTGCGCCGACGCGGCTTCTTCGCCGCCCGCCCGGCGCCCGACCTGATGGCGCTGCTCGACCTGGTCGCGCTGGCCACCGTCTGCGACGTGATGCCGCTCACCGGCGTCAACCGCGCGCTGGTCTGCCAAGGGCTGAAGGTGATGGGACGGCGCGAGCGCCCGGGCATCGCCGCCCTGCTCGCCGTCGCACAGGCCAAGCCGCTGCTCACCGCGATGACCTGCGGCTTCGGCCTCGGCCCGCGCATCAACGCCGCCGGCCGGATCAGCCAATCCGATCTCGGGCTGCGCCTGCTGTTGTGCGAGGATTCCGAGGAGGCCGCGTCCCTCGCCCAGCGCCTCGACGAGGTGAACCGCCAGCGCCAGGACGTCGAGGCCTCCATCCTCGACGCCGCCTTCCAGGCCGCCGACGCGCAGGCGCAGGCCGGGCGCGCCGCGTTGCTGGTCAGCGGCGAGGATTGGCATCCCGGCGTGGTGGGGATCGTCGCCGGACGGATCAAGGAGCGGTTCAACCGCCCCGTCTGCGTTGCCGGGATCGCCACCGGGATCGCCAAGGGCTCCGGCCGCTCGGTTCCCGGCATCGACCTCGGCGCGGCGGTGATTGCCGCACGCCGGGCGGGCATTCTCGCGACCGGCGGCGGACACGCGATGGCGGCCGGGTTCTCGCTCGAACGCGGGCGGCTCGACACATTCCATGCGTTCCTGAACAAGCGCCTCGCCCACGCCGCCGCGCTGCCCGCGGCGGCGGACCTGCCGATCGAGGCGACGCTGACCGTCGCCGGTGCGACGGTGGAGTTGGCGGGCCATGTCAGGCGTCTCGCGCCCTTCGGCTCCGGCAACGAGGAGCCGCTCTTCGTGCTGCGCCACGCCCGGGTGACGCGGGCCGACCGGGTCGGGCGCGAAGGCGGAACGATCCGCGCCTTCGTCGAGGGCGAGGGCGGCGGGATACGCCTCAAGGCGATGCTGTTCCGCGCCCGCGACGGCGCGCTCGCCGAGGCGCTTCTGGCGCGCGCCGGGACGCTGCATCTGGCGGGCCATCTGCGGGCCGAGGAGTGGAACGGCACGGTCAGCGCCGGCTTCTCCGTGATGGACGCCGCGCCGGCCGCTTGAGCGGCATTAGCCAATCCGCAACGTTTTATCGGCACATACGATCGGGTGCTCGCCAGCGAGAAGCCTCCCCTGATCGAGTTGTCGCGGACCACCGTGTCGGTGGTCGTGCCCGTGTTCAACGAAGCCGACGGAGTCACGGAGTTCCACGACCGTCTGGCCGGCGTGATGCGGACCCTCGGCGCCGGCTGGGAGGTCATCTACGTCAACGACGGCAGCGGCGACGCGACCTTGGCGATCCTGGAGCGTCTGCGCGGCGTCGATCGACGCATCGGGCTGGTCAATCTGTCGCGCAATTTCGGCAAGGAGATCGCGACCACCGCCGGCCTCGATCATGCGAGCGGGGACGCCGTGATCGTGATCGACGCCGACCTCCAGGACCCGCCGGAGGTGATCCCGGACCTCGTGGCCATGTGGCGGGAAGGGTTCGACGTCGTCTACGCCCAGCGCCGGTTGCGCGCCGGGGAGACGTGGCTGAAGCAGGCCACCGCGAGGTGGTTCTACCGCGTCATGCAGACCATGAGCGAGGCGGATTTGCCGCCCAACGCCGGCGATTTCCGGCTGATGAGCCGGCGCACCGTCGATGCGCTGCTGCGCCTGCGCGAGCGTCACCGCTTCATGAAGGGCCTGTTCGCCTGGGTCGGCTTTCCCAGCGCGGCGGTGCCCTACGACCGCGCCCCACGCGCCGCCGGGCACAGCAAGTGGAGCTACTGGCGGTTGTGGAACCTCGCGCTCGAGGGCATCACCAGCTACACCGTGATGCCGCTCAAAGTCGCCACCTATCTGGGACTCGGGGTGGCGTTGTTCGCGGTGGCGTTCGGCGGCCAGCTCATC
>JBDTFI010000602.1:0-3403 GCA_039938035.1 Acetobacteraceae bacterium
AAATGCCGTCATTTTCCGCTCCACCTCGGCGTTGATCTGCGCGCCAAGCAGCACGACGAACGCCGACAGATACAACCACGTCAGCAGCACGACGACCGCGCCGAGCGCGCCGTAGGTCGCGTTGTAATTCGCGAAATTGGCGACATAGGCGGCGAACCCGACGGAACCAAGGACCCACAGCGCGGTGCCGACGATCGCGCCCGGGCTGACCCAGCGCCATTTCGGCGTATGGCGGTCGGGCGCGAAGCGGTAGAGCAGAGCGAGCAGGGTCATGATGACCACCATCAGGATCGGCCACTCCGCGATCAGCGCCACCCATTTGAGGATTCCGCCGGCCCCCTTGCCGAGGCCCACGACCACGGCGGGGATGCCGGCGACCAGCAGGATCGCGAGTATCCCGCCGGCAACCAGTGCCAGGGTCATGACCAGGGCCACGGCGTTGAAGCGGACGAAGCCGCGCGTCTCGGTCTCGCCATAGGCGATGTCGAGTGCCGACATCATCCCGCTCATTCCGCGCGAGGCGGCCCACAATGCGAACAGGATGCCCAGAATGGCGGTGAAGCCGAGCGCCCCGCCGGAGGCGCCGACGATCTGATGCAGCTCCGTCGCGATGAGCTGGCGCGCCGATTCCGGCATCACGCCCGCCATCGCGTCCACCTGCTTCTCCACTTGCGAGCGATCGAAAGCGAGACCGTAAAGGGAGACCAGCGCCAGCAGGGCGGGGAACAGCGCCAGCACGACGGAATAGGTGACCCCGCCGGCGATCAGGAAGAGATTCTTGTCGTTGACGCCCCGGTAGGTGCGCCGGAGCACGTCCTTCCAGCCGGCGGGGGGGACCTGAACAGGACCGCTTGCCTCCTTGTCCCGTTTGGCGTCATCGGCCGGGGTCTGACGACCCCCTCCCGCGGTCCCGGGTGATAGGCGCCCCAACCGCGAAGCAAGGGCGTCGAGTTGGGTGCGCGCGGTCGCGTCAGTGTCGGATTGAGGCATGGCGTTCCTCCAGGCACGGCGCTCCGCGGACAACGACGCTCTCGGCCAAGAGTTCCATCGCCGATCCTCATGCGGCGTCCGGGGACGCGCTTCACGGGTCCAGGTCGATCCAGGAAAGGTGGCCCCCCTTCCCCGCCCCGGTATCGAGGAAGACAGCCGTGCCCCCCAGCGCGCCCTGGCGCACATAGGGGCGCCCGTCGGTGCTCCGCCGATCATGCCCGCAATAGACCGTCAAGCCGGCGGGGATGCGATCGACCCAACGCAGGCTGCGCGCCGGGTAGCCGTCGGGCTGGATGCGCCCGGTCGGCTCACCGAACAGGGCGCGGGCAACCGCGCCCTGCGCGCGAGCGAAGCCCATTTCTGGCGGCGGCCCTTTGAGCATGTCGGTATGGAAGCCGCCATGCACGAACAGCCGATTTCCCTGGCGCACCCAGGCCGGCGCCCGGCCGATCTCGACGAGGGCGCGGCGGCGCAGCGCGGGATCGAGTTGGACCAGCGTTGCTTCCAGCCCCGGCTCTGGGCGCACTTGCTGGCCGGCGAGGGCGCGCGCGAGCTTGTGCTCATGATTGCCGAGCAGGAAGAGCCCCGTTCCGGCGTCGATCAGCGCGAACATGATCCGCAGCACCTCGTCGCTGCGCGGGCCTTGATCCGTGAGGTCGCCCAATTGCACGACGAACCGCTCGGTGGCCGCCGCCCAGGCGAAAGCGGCGGCGTCGCCGTGAACGTCGCCGACAACCCGCACGGCTGCGCCCACGGGAATGTTCATGCCGAGGCGAGGCCCGCATGGGCAGCCAGCGCGCGCGTCCGCCCAACGGCGAGATCGACGATCGGACGCGGATAGGTGTTGCCGAGGACCACGTCCGCGTCGCGCAGCACCTCGCCCGGCGCCTCCCACGGCGCGGCGACATAGGCCGCCGGCAGAGCCGCGAGTTCGGGAACATGGACGCGGATATACGAGCCGTCCGGGTCGAACTTCCGGGCTTGCAGCATCGGGTTGAAGACGCGGACGAACGGCGCGGAATCACTGCCGGAACCGGCGACCCACTGCCAACTCGCGCTGTTGTTGGCGAGGTCGGCATCGACGAGCGTGTCCCAGAACCACGCCGCGCCCTCCCGCCAGTCGATCAGCAGATGCTTGACCAGGAAGGAGGCCGCGATCATGCGGACGCGATTGTGCATCCAGCCGGTATGCCAGAGCTGGCGCATCCCCGCATCGACGATCGGGATTCCCGTCTGACCCCGCTGCCAGGCGCGCAGACTGCCGGGGTCGGTGCGCCAGTCCATAGCGACGAAGGCCGGACGCAGGGGTTTCTCCGGCATATCGGGCTGGTGCCAGAGGAGATGGCGGCTGAACTCCCGCCACAGCAACTCGCCCAGGAACTTGCCTGCGCCCTTCGCATGGCGGACGCCATGCCAGATTTCGGCGGGTGAGAGCTCGCCGAAACGGAGGTGCGGCGACAGGCGGGAGGTGGCGTCCTCCCCCGGGCGGTCCCGTCCGGCGGCATACCCGGCGATCGGCCCGTCGAGGAAGCGGGCGAGGCGGTTACGCGCGGCTCTCTCGCCAGGGATCCATGTGGCGCGGAGGCCAGCCGCCCAGTCGGGATGGGTGGGAAGCAGCGTCCAGTTCTCCAGCCGATCCGAGCGCGGCGGGCGCGAGGGCGCGGTCAGGCGGGTGGGAGCCGCCAGGGGCGGCGGCGGGCCGCCGCCCGCCATGCACGCACGGGCGAACGGGGAATAGACCTGGAAGGGACCGCCGGACTGCGTGCGGATTCGGTCCTGGTCGAACAGCATGGATGTGCGGTGGCGATGGAACGCCACGCCGTCGCCGGCGAGGGTGGCGGCGACCCGCACCTCCTGCGCACGCGCCCACGGCTCGGCCGCGTCGCCGGCATGAACCTCCGTGGCGTCGGTCTCGCGTGCGATGGCGGCGAGATGCTCGGCGGCGGCGCCCCGGCGCAGGATGAGCGGAGCGCCTCGCCGGTGCAGACTGGCGCCGAGGGCTTCGAGGCTGTGATGCAGCCACCAGCGCGATGCGCCGCCCGCCGCCCACTGCCTGGCCACGTCGTCGTCATGGACGTAGAGCGCCACCACCGGACGACCGCCCGCGACGGCTGCGCTAAGCGCGGCGTGGTCGGAGACCCGCAGATCGTTACGAAACCAGACGATCGCGGGACGGACCATACCCCGTCACATCGGTGACGGCGCCGATCCCGCAAGGAGCGACGTGGTGCCGTTCGCGTCAGACGACCCGGCCGGAGCCCGCGTCCATCAGGTGCATCTGATTAAGATCGACGGTCAGCGGCAGGATTTCTCCGGGCGCGGCCAGCGTCTGCGGCTCGCAGCGGGCGCAGAGCGGGATGCCGTCGATGAAGAAATGGACCATCGTCTCCATGCCCATCGGCTCGACCACGTC
>JBDTFI010000603.1:0-4249 GCA_039938035.1 Acetobacteraceae bacterium
CGCTCTGGCAGCCTGATCGAGGAGCTCAACCCTGCACTGATGCAGCCGCTCCTACACCACGCGATGGGGCACGATCGCACTTCACGCCCCCCGAGCGGATTACCCAGAGCGGCCTCAGTAGGCGAGCGGCCCAGCGATAAGGCGGGTTTCGTTAGGCGCCCAAAGCAGAGCCCTTCGTTCGGCACCTGGATTGTATCATGGGCCCGTGCCGAGCCACACCGAATTTCGACCTGTGGGGCAAACCAGGGGGCCATTAGTGGGGGCGATCCAAATTAAGTAACTAAGATTTCACTGTGTTTTCAGAGTATTAGGTAGATAGACGGCCCCTGGCGGAGGGAGTGGGATTCGAACCCACGGTACGCGTTAACGCACACACGCTTTCCAAGCGTGCGCCTTAAGCCGCTCGGCCACCCCTCCGCGCCGGGCCCCCGCTTATACCAGCGGCCCCGAGCTTGCGTCCATCGGCGGGTAGTCGTTTTCCCTGCTGACATGCGCGGCCAATCCCGGATGGTTCCGACCGGCTCCCGAAGCGGATTGGGAGGCTGGCAAGAGGGCAATCGACATCGAGGCCTTCATCACCCGCTGGCGGAACCCGGGCGGAGTCGAACGCGCGAACTACGCCCTGTTCCTGTCGGAACTCTGTGACCTCCTCGGTGTGCCGCGTCCGGACGCCGCCATCGGCGGGGTCGGCGAGTACAGGTTCGTGCGCGCCGTCACCCGCCACGAACGCGACGATAGCACCAGCACTCGCTCATCCTGCATCGGCAAGCTACTCGACCAGGTGACGCCTACAGAATGCGCCAAATACTTCAGTGAAGCAGGCTACTCAGCCTAAAGCTATCACGCTCTAATGGGCGTACATCGCCATGCCCAACCGATTGGCAGCGTCATGCAGCCGCTTGTCGCGCGTCCACAGCGCTGCGCTTGGCGTCAGCCGAACCGAAGCGAGCAGATGGACATCCACATAGCCGATGCCGCGCCCGAACAGCCGGTGACGAGCGATGAAATCCAGGGCCTCCTACTCCGTGGCGACGGCGGCCCCGCGGCAGGTCCCGCATGGCAGCCAGCACAAGATCACGCTGTGGCGGATTGCCCAAAGCCACCTCACCCATGACGAAGGGATGTCCCAGAACCCTTTCGTCGTGCAGAAGGCCGGAGAGCATTTCGGCAACTCGTCATCAAGCGTCACGGTCGTGCGCATCACCGCGCCTCGCCCAGCGAGGGCACGACATTTATCATCGTTTGATGCTGATTTTAATGCCTACCTGCTGACTCACGCGTCCATCTTCAACGCCGCCAGGAACGCCGATTGCGGGATCTCCACCTTGCCGAACTGGCGCATCCGCTTCTTGCCCTCTTTCTGCTTGTCCAGCAGTTTGCGCTTGCGGCTGATGTCGCCACCGTAGCACTTCGCGGTCACGTCCTTCGACAGCGCGCTGATAGTCTCGCGCGCGATCACCCGGCCGCCGATCGCCGCCTGGATGGCGATCTTGAACAGCTGGCGGGGGATCAGTTCCTTCAGCTTGCCGCAGATCGCTCGTCCCCGCGCCTCGGCCAATGCCCGATGCGCGATGAAGCTCAGCGCATCGACCGGATCGTTGTTGACCAGAATGGAGATGCGCACTAGATCGCCTACGGCGTAGCCGTCCATCTGGTAGTCGAAGCTCGCATAACCGCGGCTCACCGATTTCAGCCGGTCGTAGAAGTCGAACACCACCTCGTTCAGCGGCAGCCGATAGACCGCCATCGCCCGGTTGCCGACATACGTGAGGTCCGCCTGCTCGCCGCGCCGGTCGTTGCACAAATGCAGGACCGCGCCGAGATAATCGTCGGGCACCATGATCGTAGCGCGGATCCACGGCTCCTCGATGCGGTCGATCACGCTGCCGTCGGGCATGTCGGCTGGGTTGTGCAACTCCTGCATCTGCCCATTGGTGCGATACAGGCGATACACGACCGAGGGCGCCGTCGCGATCAGGTCGAGGTCGAACTCGCGCGCGAGGCGCTCCTGGATGATCTCCAGGTGCAGCAATCCCAGGAACCCGCATCTGAAGCCGAACCCGAGCGCAGCCGAGGTCTCCGGGTCGTAGTGGAAGCTCGCATCGTTCAGCCGCAGCTTCGCCAGACTGTCGCGCAGCTTCTCGAAATCGTCGGCATCGACGGGATAGAGGCCGCACCACACCACCGGGATCGACGGCTTGAAGCCGGGCAGCGCGGCCGCTGTCGGGATGCGGTCGTCGGTGATAGTGTCGCCGATCCGGCAATCGGCGACGGTCTTGATGGCGGCGGTGATGTAGCCGATCTCGCCCGGTCCGAGGTCGTCCGTCGGAATCATCTTGGGGCTGAACACGCCCACCTGCTCGATCGCGTGAACCGCGCCGGTGGACATCATGCGGATCTTCTGGCCCCGCTTCATCCGCCCGTCACGAACGCGCACCAGGATCACCACGCCGAGATACGGGTCGTACCAGCTATCGACCAGCAACGCCTTCAACGGCGCCGCGCCTTCGCCCTTCGGCGGCGGCAGCCGGGTGACCAGCGCCTCCAGCACGCCCTCTATGTTAAGCCCCGTCTTGGCGCTGATCTCGACGGCGTCGGAGGCATCGAGGCCGATCACGTCCTCGATCTGCTGCTTTACCCGTGCGGTTTCGGCGGCCGGCAGGTCGATCTTGTTGAGGACGGGAACGATCTCGTGGCCGGCCTCGATCGCCTGATAGACGTTGGCCAAGGTCTGAGCCTCCACCCCCTGGGACGCATCGACGACCAGTAGGCTGCCCTCGCAGGCGGCGAGGCTGCGGCTCACCTCGTAGGCGAAATCGACGTGGCCGGGCGTGTCCATCAGGTTCAGCTCGTAGAGCTGCCCGTCATTTGCCTCGTAGGCGAGGCGGACGGTCTGCGCTTTGATGGTGATGCCCCGCTCGCGTTCGATCTCCATGGTGTCGAGCACTTGATTGGTCATCTCGCGATCGGTCAGCCCGCCGCAGGCCTGGATGAGCCGGTCGGCGAGCGTCGACTTGCCGTGGTCGATATGCGCGATGATCGCGACGTTGCGGATGTGGTCGAGGGGGGTGTCGGTCATGTTCCGGGAGACATAAGGGCGATCGACGCCAAAGACCACCGAGCCGAGGGGTCAGCGCAGCGTGGCCCCGGTCGCCTTCACCACCGCGGCGACCACTCGGGCGGCGGCGGCTTCGATCTCCGCCTCGGTCAGCGTGCGCTCGCGCGGCTGGAACACGATCTCGACGCCAAGGGAGCGCTTGCCGGGCGGCAGGGGATCGCCCTCGTAGGCGTCGAACAGCGTCGCGCCCGCGATCAGCGTCCGCTCCGCGCCACGGGCGGCGCGTAGCACCTGCTCTGCGGTCACGTCGGCCTCCGCCAGGAAGGCGAAGTCGCGGCGGACCGGCTGCAATTGCGGAAGGTCGGGGGCTCGCTTGCGCCGCTTCGGCTCGGCGATGGCGTCGAGGAACAGCTCGAACGCGCAGGCGCCGGCGAGGTCGATCGCGGCAAGCATGGCGGGATGCAGCGCCCCGAACGTGCCGAGGATCGTCCTCGGTCCCTGGCGGACGACGCCCGATCGGCCGGGATGGTAGAGGCCGGGCGCGTCGGCCGTGACGCTCAGCGCCTCCATGGGCACGCCGAGCGCGCTCAGTGCGGCATACAGATCGGCCTTGGCATCCATCGCCTCGACAGGACGCGACGGGACCGCCCAGCTGCGCGGGGTCGATCCCGCACGTACCCCGGCGGCGACAAGGCGCTGGTCGTTCTCCAGGAACGCCGGCCCGACTTCGAACAGGGCCACATCGGGCCAGCCGCGCGCGGCGTTGCGCTGCGCGGCGAGTGCCAGCGTCGCGACCGGGGTAGGGCGAAGCTGGTCGAGATCGGCGGCGATCGGGTTCGACAGACGCAGCGCTTCGGGCGTCTCGCCGAACAGGGCGGCGTGGCGGGCGTCCATGAAGCTGAAGGTGACGCACTCCGCCAGCCCCTGCGCCGCCAGCGTGCGCCGGGCGAGGGCGACGCGGGCCTGTCGCGGGGTGAGGATCGGAGCGGGCACCGGGGCGGCGCGGGGCAGCGAGACCGCCGCGATGGCGTCGAGGCCGCGGAGGCGCAGGACCTCCTCGATCAGATCGCACTCAGGTTCGATCAGCGCGCAGCCCTCGGCGGCGCGCGCCGCGATGGCGGGATCGAGGTCGGGGCTCTGGTCCAACGCGACGCCGGCGGCGATGTCGTTGCGCCAGGATGGGACGGCGAC
>JBDTFI010000604.1:0-4196 GCA_039938035.1 Acetobacteraceae bacterium
CATCCTCCCGCTATAGCACCGCTTGCCGTCACGTACAACAAGATTGTCGTCTTAATTACAGACCGGTGAGTAAGCTAGACTGGTGACTCAATCATGAACAGACGTTCCGGTGCCGGTTCACCCCGCAGGCGGCACGCCCGCCACCGCCAGCGCCTCGGCCTGCCGTCGGCCAAGCGCCGCCTCGTCGAAATCGGCCACCAGCTCCTGAAACAACCGGCTCCAGTTCAGTTCGGCGCGAAGGCGCACGAAGACGCCGCCGAGGCCGATCGCCGACCGATCCATGAGGACGAATTCGCGCGGCGGGCGCACCCCGCCGGTACGCTTCAGGCCGGCATGGACCCGCTCGGCCACCTCCCGGCCGAATTGCGGATCGTCGGTCTCCTGGATGGGCCGCACGCGATCCTCGATCAGAGGCTCGTAGAGAAACTTCGCCCACATGTTGAGAACCCGCATCTTCTCGCGCGAGAGGTCGGTGAAGCCCCAGATCTCGTAGGCGTGGTGCGCCTTGTCCTCGTCGCCGTCGCGCACCGCCTCATAGAGTTGGATTACGCCACCCACGAACGGCGGGCGGAACACGCGGATGGCGCCGAAGTCGAGCAGGTTCACCGAGCCGTCCGGGCGTACCTGGTAGTTGCCGAGATGCGGGTCGCCGTGGATCACCCCGAAGCGGTAGAACGGCACGTACCAGGCGCGAAACAGCGCCTCGGCGATGCGGTTTCGTTCCTCCTGCGGCGGGTCCTCGGCGAGGCGGGCCATCAGCGGGCGGCCGTCGAGCCAGGTCATCGTCAGCAGTCGCCTGGTACTGAAATCGGTGAACGGCACCGGGACATGCACATTCGGCACGTTTTTCAGCATGAAGCCATACAGGCGCATCTGCGCCGCCTCGCGCTCGTAATCGAGTTCCTCGCGCAGACGCTCGACCAGCTCCTTGTAGATCTCCTCGTGCTGGATGGCGCTATCCATCCGGTGATAGATCGCCATCGCCAGCCGCAACTGACGCAGATCGGCTTCCACCGTGCTCGCCATGTCGGGATATTGCAGCTTGCAGGCGACGTCGGTGCCGTCGGGCAGACGGGCACGATGCACCTGGCCGAGGCTCGCCGCGGCGACGGCCTCGTGCGTGAAGCTCGCAAAGCGCTTCTCCCAATCGGGACCAAGCTCGGCGGCCATGCGCCGGCGCACGAAGTGCCAGCCCATCGGCGGCGCGTTGGCCTGAAGCTGCGCGAGTTCCTCCGCATATTCGGCCGGCAGGGCGTCGGGCACGGTGGAGAGGAATTGCGCCACCTTCATCAGCGGGCCTTTCAGGCCGCCCAGGATCGCCCGCAAATCCTCCGCGTGTGCCGCGCGGTCGGTCTTCACGCCGAACACACGCTCCCCGGCGACGCGCGCGGCGATCCCGCCGACAGCGCCGGAGGTACGCGCCATGCGCCGCAATTCGCCCATGAAGGTCGAGCCTTCGTCGCGTGGCGCCATCAGGCGATTGCCTCCAACTCGTCGATGAAGCCGGCTATGATGTCGAGGCCGCGTTTCCAGAACGCCGGATCGGACGCATCGAGGCCGAACGGCGCCAGCAATTCCCGATGCCGCTTGGTGCCGCCAGCGCGCAGCATGGCGAGGTATTTCGTCTGAAAGCCCGGATGGCCGGACTGGAACACCGCATACAGCGCGTTCACCAGGCAATCGCCGAACGCGTACGCATAGACGTAGAACGGCGAGTGGATGAAGTGCGGGATGTAGGCCCAGAACACGTCGTATTCGGGCGTGAACTCAAACGCCGGACCCAGGCTTTCGACCTGTATCTGCCGCCACAGCGCGCCGATCCGCTCCGGCAGGATTTCGCCCTTGCGGCGTTCGTCGTGCAGCAGTGTCTCGAAGCGGTAGAACGCGGTCTGGCGGACGACGGTGTTCAGCATGTCCTCGACCTTCGCCGCCAGCATGATGCGCCGCCGCTTCGGGTCGCGCTCCGCGTCGAGAATGGCGCGGAAGGTCAGCATCTCGCCGAACACCGACGCCGTTTCGGCGAGCGTCAGCGGCGTGTCCGCCATCAGATACCCTTGCTCGGCGGCCAGCACCTGATGCACGCCGTGTCCCAGTTCGTGCGCCAGGGTCATCACGTCGCGGGTGCGGCCGTGATAGTTCAGCAGCAGGTAGGGATGCGCGGACGGCACCGTCGGGTGTGCGAACGCGCCGCCGGCCTTGCCGGGATGCAGCGTCGCGTCGATCCACGGGCGGGCGAAGAAGCGCCCGCCGATCTCGGCCATCTCGCCGCTGAACGCGCCATAGGCGCCGAGCACGCGGTCGCGCGCCGCGTTCCAGCCGATCCGCGCATCGTCATCGTCCGGCAGCGGGGCGTTGCGATCCCAGTGCTGCAAGCGATCGAGCCCGAGCCATTTCGCCTTCAGCGTGTAGTAGCGGTGCGACAGGCGTGGGAAATCGGCGGTGACGGCGGCGACCAGCGCATCGACCACCTCGTCCTCGACCATGTTGGCGCGGTTGCGCGAGCTGCCCGGGCGCGGATAATGGCGCCACGTGTCGATGATCTCCTTGTCCTTAGCCAGCGTGTTCGTCAGCAGCGCGAACAGCTTGACGTTCGCCCCGAACGCCGCGCCGATCGCGTGCCCCGCCGCCTCCCGTGTCGCGCGGTCCTTGTCGGACAGCTTGTTCAGCACCGCGTTCACCGTCAGCTCCTCGCCGCGAAGCGTGATGCGCATGCCGGCGACCGTCTCGTCGAACAGGCGGCTCCAGGCGGCGCGGCCGGTGACTTCCTTTTCGTGCAGCAGGCGTTCCAGGTCGTCGGACAATTGGTGCGGGCGGAACACGCGCAGATCGCGCAGCCACGGCCGCCAGCGCGCGGCGTCGGGGTCGGCGAGCTTGGCCTCCAGCGCGGCATCATCCAGGCGGTTGAGCTCCAGGGTGAAGAAGATCAGGTGGCTGCTGATCGCCGTCACCCGTTCATTCACCGTCTGGGAAAACTGCGCGATCACGGCATCCGTCGAATCGCCCGCGAACAGCAACTGCGCATACGACGCGAGCCGGCCCAGACGCTCCTCGATCCGCTCGAACCCGGCGATCGCGGCGGCGAGTTCCCGCCCGGTGGCGCGCGCGAGGTGCCCCGCATAGGCGGTCGCGAAGGCGCGCGCGTCGGCTTCCGCCTGCTCCAGGTCGCGGCCGATTTGCGGGCTGTCAGGGGCGAGATAGAGGTCGGAGAGGTCCCATTTTGGTAATGTGTCGCTGGGGGTGTCGATTTGTCCCATGTGGCGGGGCGAGCCTCTGCTGCTATGACCCTGTCATGTAAGCGGATCACGCGAAGGGTCAAAGGGTGCGCGAGACGAAGGGCGAACAAGCCGGACCGGGATGGCCGAACCTGCCTTCCATGATGTTTGCCCGCGCCAGCGCATGGCCCGAGCGGCCCATGCTGCGCGCGTTTCGCGACGGCGCATGGCATTCGACAAGTTGGCGCGCCTTCGCCCGCCAGGCCGCCTCGCTCGCGCGCGCCCTCCGCGCCGCGGGGATCGCGCCGGGAGACCGCGTGCTGATCGTTGCCGAGAACCGGCCGGAGTACCCCATCGCGGAGACCGCGCTGATGGCGATCCGCGCCGTGCCCGTACCCGCCTACGTCACCAACACCATCGAGGACCACGCGCATCTCTTGCGCGATTCCGGCGCGCGTGCCGCGATCGTGTCCACTCCCGCGCTGGCCGCGACGGTGCGGGCGGCCGGCACGCTCGATCTTCTCGTGAGCATGGATGACGCACCCGGATGCGTCGCGTGGTCGAGCCTCGTGGCCGATCCTGCCCCGCCCGACGATGTGGCGCGCGAAGCCGCGATTATCCCGCTGAGCGCGCTCGCGTGTCTGCTCTACACCTCCGGCACCGGCGGCGCGCCCAAGGGGGTGATGCTGGCGCACCGCGCGATCCTGTCCAACTGCGCGGGCGGCCTCGCGTTGCTGGCGCCGATGGGGTTGGGCGAGGAGATGTATCTGTCCTACCTGCCGACCGCGCATTCCTACGAGCACACGGTCGGATTGTTCTTCATGCCGAGCATCGGCGTCGAAATCGCGTATGCGCGCGGGGTGGAGCATCTGGCGGCCGACATGGCATCGCTGCGCCCGACCTTGCTGACGGCGGTGCCGCGCGTGCTCGAAGTCATCCGCGCCCGCGTGCTGAGCCGGCTCGCGCGCGAGCCGGCGTGGCGAC
>JBDTFI010000605.1:0-7478 GCA_039938035.1 Acetobacteraceae bacterium
ATCAAGTCCCGCCGGCTGGCCGCCGGCGACCTGGCGGGCGCCGTCATCTGCGCCGAGGACATGCTGCGGATCGCGCCGGATCACGCCGGGCTGTGGCGCGAGGCCGGGCTGATCCATCAGCGGCTCGGCGAGGTGCGGGCGGCGCTGCGCTGCCTCGAGCGGTTCCTCGATCTCGCCCCGCAAGGCGAGGCGGCGACGCGGGCGCGGGCGGCGATGGACGAGTTGCGGACGCGGTTGAACTAAGCCGGTAGGGCTACGCAATGCTCAATCACGCCCAACCAATTCCTCCTCCGCGATCGTCGTGACCGCCGGATGGGTGTGGCCAGCCCGCGTCGGAAGCTGAAGAGCGTCGAGCAGCCGCGCGGAAAGCATCGCCGGGGAGAAATGTGCCGCCGCGTACGCGATTTGCGCGGCGCATCGCGCCTGCCACAGCGCATCATCGGTCAGCAACGCGCGGATCGCCGCGGCGAAGCCGGTCGGGTCGTCGGCGATCGTCGCGACGGAGCCGATCCCCGGCAGGCCCTGCGCGCCGACCGACGTGCTCACCAGCGGCGTGCCCTCGCGGAGTGCCTCGACCACCTTCAACTTGACCCCCGCCCCGTACCGCAAGGGCGCCGCCGCGACGCGCGCCGACAGATAAAGCTCCCGCAGCGCGGCAGGCGCGACGTCGGGGCAGATCACGACCGCCGGGCCGGCGAGCGCCCAGACCCGCGGGGTGACGTGGGAGCCCGCCACCACCAGCCGGACCTCGGGCACGCCGGCGCGGATGAGCGGCAGGACCTCGCTCGCGAGCCAGACCACCGCGTCCTCGTTCGGAGCGTGGGCGAAGCCGCCGACGAACAGCAAATCGGTGCCTTCGGGCGGAGCGCGCGGAGCGCCGAACGTCGCGAAAGCATAGGGTGGCACCGCGTGCGTCCGCGCCGCCGGCTCCGCCCGGCCGATCAAGGCGGTCTCCTCCTCCGACGGCATCAGCACAACATCGACCGCCCGCCAGAGCCACCGCTCCAACCGTTCCAGCCGAAGCGCCTCGGCCGCATGGGCCGGCACGCCGCTGACCGCGAATTGCGCGCGTAGACGGCGATGGTGAAGGTCGTGGCCGTAATAGGCGACCGCGGCGGCGCTGTGGCGGCGTATCGCGCCGAGATGAGTCGCGGCGACCTCCGGGCGGCTGAGCAGAACCCGGTCGATCTCGGCGCCGTTCTCGGCCATCCACGCCTCGAACGCAGCGGGACCGCCGTCGATCACCTCGATGCCCATGTCCTGAAGCGCGGTGACGTATGCACGCTCCGGGCGCACCACCTCCACCCACCGCTTCACGACGGCGTTCGCCGCGCCCAAGGCGTTGAGGAACGCCAGGATTGTCTGCGAGCCCGCATCGCGATCGGGCTCCGGGCAGCAATGCTCCACGACCAGCACGATCGCGCGCGCTGCGCCATGATCGCGCGCGCGCATGGCACGGGTACCGCGCGGCATATGCCGGCTCGCCAGGACCGGCGCCCAGCGCGCCAGGAAACGGTCATGGTTGATCACCTGATGCGCCTTCACCCCGGCGCGCGGGTCGGTGCCGTGCGAGGCCCCCTCGATATGCACCACCTCCGATCGCGGCTGATAGAGCGTGGCATGACCCCGGGCGCGCAGACGGAAGGCGAGATCGGCGTCCTCGTAATAAGCGGGAGCGTAGTGCCGATCGAACCCGCCAAGCGCCTCGAACAGCGCGGCCCGCACCATCAGGCTGGCGCCGGAGCAGTAATCTACCTCCCGCACGTAGTTGTACACCGCCAGCGTGGGGTCGTCGCCGCGCCCGATATTGGCGCCCGTGCCGTCGGCCCAGATGACGCCGCCCGCCTCCTGAAGCGTTCCGTCGGGGAACAGCAGCTTCGATCCGGCGGCCCCCGCGTCGGGCCGGGCGCGCAGCACGACGAGCAGCGTGTCGAGCCAGCCCGGGCGCACCTGGGTGTCGTTGTTGAGGAACAGCAGGAACTCCCCACGCGCGAACCCGGCGGCGTGGTTGCAGGCGCCGATGAAGCCAAGGTTGCGTGGCGTGGTGAGCAGCCGCAGCCCACCGATCCGCGCCAGCCGCGCCAGTGCGGGATCGCCCGAGGCGTCATCGATGACGATCACCTCGGTCGCCGCGTCGGGCGGGCTGGCGGCGATGGCTGCGAGGCAGCGTCGGGTCATTGGAACCCGCCCGTAGCTGGGCACGATCACCGAGACGACGGGTGCCGACGCCTGCGGCAACACGAAGCGTCGACGGGTGAAGCCCCGCAGCAGGGGTGCGCGCAAACGGCGGGCACGGAGCCAGTAGCCGAGTTCGCCCGGCAAACGGAGCGTGACGGTCCAGCCAAGCACCCTCCAGGTGGTTCGCAGCAGAGCCGCCGCGATCGCCCCGGCGCCGTGCGACTCGCGGGGCGAGCCTGTCGCGCGCGGCTCCCGTCGCCAGCAGCGCGCGTTCAAGCCGCGGGGCCTCGGCCAGCCCCGGATGTCTCTGCCGCCATTCCCGATCTCCGGTAGAGACCGAGACTAGCCGGCGGAGTGTCAGGAAAAGGTTAGCGGATCCGTCTATGCCAGCAGCGAAACCTCGCCGGTGGCGACATCGTAGTAGCCCGCGACGACCTTGATCGCGTTCTTGGCGAGCAGTTCGCCGATGACCGGCGAGGCACCGGCCAGCAACCGCGCCTGATTGCGCGCATTCGCTTTGCTGGTCGCCTCCGGGTCCGGGCCGGCCTGCTCGACGGCGGGGTGGATGTACGGGTAGAGGCCGCTGATCTGGCCAGGCACAGGCTTGCCGGCGATCGCCGCCTTCACCGCGCCGCAGTTGGAATGGCCGAGTACCAGGATCACCTTCGTGCCGAGCACCGCCGCGCCGTATTCGAGGCTCGCGATGACGTCGCTCGAGGCCACGTTGCCGGCGACGCGGGCAACGAAGAGATGGCCGATGCTCTGGTCGAACACCAACTCGACCGGAACCCGCGAATCGGCGCAGGCCAGGACCGCGGCGAACGGCTCCTGCTTTTCCGCCGTGTCCTGCTTCAAAATCGCCAAGTCCTCGGCGAACGAGACCATGCGCTCGTCGACGAAACGCCGATTGCCCGCCATCAACTGATCGAGCGCGGCATCGGGGGTCAGCGTGCTCTGGGCACGCGCGGAAAATGGAAACGCCATGCCCACTCCCGCCACGACACCCGCGCAAAATAGGCGCCGGCGCGACAGGACGCAAGAGCAGGCGGAAGCCGTAGCACCCAATAACGACACGATCGCGCTCTCCTCGCAGGGAAGGCCGGATGATAGCTCACGATCAGTTGCGTGTCGTCCGGATTTCCGCCGCAATTGCTCCGGGAAGCCGCCGCCTTCGGGACCAACCTTACCGATGTTCGCTGGTTTCCTCCCCCAATGCGGCGCGTCGCCAGCGCAAATCTACGATGCGCGCCGCCCCCTTCGGCCCTGCCTCGCGAGAGGCGGGGCCGCTTTTCATGCGGAGGCCTTCAAGGCCGCGATCTCCTTCTGAAGGGCGCGGACCTGATCATAGCGGGTGGTCGCGTCGCGCATGATGGCGGCGATCCCCTCCATCGCGCCGGATGCGTCGTGCAGGGGGATGACAGTGAACTCCACCGACACCCGCGCGCCGTCCTTGCGAACCGCCGGCACCGCGAGGATCTCGCCGGCACCGTAGCGCGAGTGCCCGCTCCGCATGGTCGCGTCGTAGCCGGCCCAGTGGCGCGCCCGCAGCCGCTCCGGGATGATGATGTCGAGCGACTGGCCGATCGCCTCGACATTCGTGAAGCCGAACAGGCGCTCCGCCCCGGCGTTCCAGAACCGGATCGCGCCGGCGGCGTCGGCGACGATGAGCGCGTCCGGCATGTCGGAGAGCAACGTGCGGGCGAGACGGTCGGGGTCGAGATTCATCGCAGCAGCCTCATGGCATAACTACAGGGCGGCACCTGGTAGTCGATGACGCCCTGAAAAGCATTGCCTTCGAAATGTCCGACGACGGTGTTCAGGCCGTAGATCATCCGCAAGCCCCCTTGTTCGCCGATAGTACCGCGAAACGGGCCGAACGTCACCGCGCGCCCGGAGACCCGGAAATCGCGCGCACTGCTGTATTCAGCGCAGCGCGCGCCGGCGCTGTTGAGCGCCTGCGCGGCGCCGGCGTAGACGCCGTCATGGCCGTAGGCGCCGGAGGGCGGCGGCCCGGGCACGGGAACGGTGCCGACACCCGGCAGCGTCGTGTAGGTGGCGGTCAAAACGAGCGGGCCGCCGCCCGGCGGGGTGGTGTAGACCTGGGTGCAGGCGGCGATCGTCGCGCCGGCCATGGCCAGCGACAAAGCGCCGGCGATCCACTTGCGCATCACGCGTCATCTCCTCCACGGCACTTGCGTCCATGACGGCCACGCAAGATCATCGGATCATGACCTACTCGATCCTCGCCCGCGACCCCGGGACCGGTGCATTCGGCGCAGCCGTCGCGTCGCGCTTCTTCGCCGTCGGCGCGACATGCCTGCGTGTGGAGGGCGGCGTCGCCGTGCTGTCCACGCAAGCGTTGGTCAACCCGCTGTACGGGATCGAGGCGATGCCGATCCTGCGAACGGGCGCTGATCCACAGACGGTCCTCGACGCGCTGGTCAATCCCGATCCGGGCCGGGCGCAGCGGCAATTCCACATCCTGGACGGCAAAGGGCGGATCGCGCAGCACACCGGCGAGGCCTGCGTCACCTGGGCGGGGCACGTGCGCGGAACCGACGTGTCGGTGGCCGGCAACATGCTGGCCGGCCCGGCGGTGGTGGAACGCACGCTGGAGGCGTTCGTCGCCGCACGCGGGACGGTGGCGGAGCGGCTGCTGGACGCGATGGAGGCGGGCGAGGCGGCCGGCGGCGATCGGCGCGGCAAGCAATCGGCGGCGCTGTTGGTCTGCACCCGCGACCCGTACCCCGATCTGGATATCCGCGCCGACGACCATCCCGACCCGCTGGTCGAGTTGCGCCGGCTGTACCGGATCAGCCTGGAGCGTTTCGCTGTGTTCCGCCGGTTGCTGGCCGGCGCGGACAGCCGGTGGGGCGTGCATGACCGCGCTGTGATAAACGCGATCATCGAACGCGAGGCAAGCAAGCCTGGCGAGTAATGAACAACAAGGGGAGGATTCGGATGCGACGCACCATCGTCGGCCTGGCCTGCGCGCTGGCCCTGCTGCCCGCCGCCACGAGCGCGGCCTTCGCGCAGGAAAAGACCTTGCGGATCGGCTTGCGCGAAGACCCCGACCTGCTCGATCCGACCTTGGGCTCCAGCTATGTCGGGCGGATCGTCTTCGCGGGTCTGTGCGACAAGCTGTTCGACATCACGCCGAAGCTGGAGATCATCCCGCAACTCGCCACCGGATACGAGTACAAGGACCCGACGCATCTGGTGATCCATCTGCGCCCGAACGTGAAGTTCCAGGACGGCGAGCCGATGGACGCCGAGGCGGTGAAGTTCACGCTGACGCGCGACCTGAGCGCCAAGGGCAGCATGCGACGGAGCGAGATCAGCTCGATCGACAGCATCGACGTGATCGACCCGTTGACCGTACAGCTTAATCTGAAGCATCCCGACGCGCCGCTGATCGCGCAGTTCGCCGATCGCTCCGGCATGATCCTCCCGCCCAAGGCGGTGGAGGCCGCGGGCGACAAGTTCGGGCTGCACCCGGTCTGCTCCGGGCCGTTCAGCTTCGTCGAGCGGGTGCCGCAGGACCGCATCGTTCTGCAACGTTTCCCCGGCTACTGGAACGCCGCCGCGATCCATTTCGACAAGGTCATCTACCTGCCGAACCCGAACCCGTCGGTGCGGCTGGCGAACCTGGAAGCCGGTGCCCTCGATCTGGTGGAGCAGATCGTGCCGACCGACATACCGGCGGTGAAGAAGGATCCCAAGCTGAAGCTCGCGGAGGGCAACGGGCTGTTCTATCAGGGCATCACTTTCAACATCGGCAACGGCCCGCGCGCCGACTCGGTGGTCGGCAAGGACGCCCTGGTGCGCCAGGCGTTCGAGCTGTCAATCGACCGTACCGCGCTGATCCAGGTCGTCTATGATGGGCTGTACAGTCCGACTGCGCAGGCGAACTCGCCGAGTTCGCCGTACTACATCGCCTCGATCCAGCCGCCGCCGCGCGACATCGCCAAGGCGAAGGCGTTGCTGAAGGAGGCGGGCGTAACCCTGCCAGTGCCCGTGGCGCTGACCGTCACCAACAACGCCGACGCCCAGCAGACCGGCGAGGTGATTCAGTCGATGGCGCGCGAGGCCGGGTTCGACGTGAAGCTGACCGCGATGGAGTTCGCCTCATCGCTTCAGGCGGGCTACGGGGGACGCTTCGAGGCGTACGCCATCGGCTGGTCGGGCCGCGTCGATCCGGACGGCAACATGTACCAGTTCCTGCACACCGGCGGCACGTTCAACTACGGCCACTACAGCAGCCCGGTGACGGACAAGCTTCTCGACCAGGCGCGCGAAACCATTGATCCGGAACAGCGCGAGGTGCTGTACACGAAGGTGTGGGAGCAGGAGCGCAAGGACATGCCGCTGATCTATCTCTACAACGCGAAGAACACCGTCGGCATGAAGAAGACGCTGGAGGGGTTCGTCCAGGTTCCGGACGGGATCATCCGGTTGCAGGGGATGCACTTCGCGCCGTAGCCCTCACCCGCCGACCGTCACCCTCGTCTGCGCATCGAGGCTCGCGAGCGAACGGCCCCGCGTCTCGGGCAGCAGCAGCAGCGCGCCGACCATGAGGCCGTAGGCGATCAGCACGAACACCACGATCGCCGGCCCGAGGCCACCCAATCGAACGACCAGGAAACCGACGAGCGCAGGGAACAGCGCGCCGATACCGCGCCCGGCGTTGTAGCAGAATCCCTGCCCGCAGCCGCGCACGACCGAGGGGTAAAGCTCCGTCATGAATGGACCCATCGGCGGAAACATCATGTAGATCGCGACGCCGAGCGGAAAGCCGATCGCCAGCAACGCCCCGCCGCTGAGCGGAGCCAGAAGGTAGATCAGCACCATCACCATCGACGTAAGAACGGAGATGAAGAAGGTTGGCTTGCGCCCGATCGCGTCGGACAGGTACGAGCCCAGCAGGAAGCCGCACAGCGCGCCCAGGATATGCACGAACAGATAGCTGCCGGTGCTCGTCGTGGAGAGGTGGCGCACCGTCCGGAGATAGGTCGGCAGCCAGAACGACAATGCGTAGCTGCCGCCTTGCGCGCCGATCACCATCAGGACAAGGCGCCAAGTGGTGCTGAGGTAAGGCGGGCGCAGAACAGCGAAGATCTGCGCGAATGCCCCGGTGGTGGCGACCTCGCGCGGCGCGAGGTCGGATTCCTTTACGTTGCGGCGAATCCAGACCACCAGCAGCGCCGGCAGGATGCCGATCCAGAACATGACCCGGAAAGCGATCGCGGGCTCGAGGAATGCGAACAGGGCGGTATAGGCGATCGCCGCCGCGCCCCAGC
>JBDTFI010000606.1:0-3313 GCA_039938035.1 Acetobacteraceae bacterium
GTTCTTGCGGAGTGCGTGGGGCACGTCTCGCAGCGTCGCACAACGCGGAAGTCTTGAGATTTGCAGCAAAGCACGGCGGCTACCAATCGAGGGCCGCCTCGCGCTAAGCTCGGCAACCGTCATACAACCCGGGCCGCCCCGATGAACCAATTCTGGAGCCAGCGCGCGCGCGAGCTTTCGCCCTATGTGCCCGGCGAGCAGCCTCGCGTGGCCGATCTGGTGAAGCTCAACACCAACGAAAACCCGTTCGGCCCTTCGCCGCTGGCGCTGGAGGCGATGCGAGAAGCCGCGGCCGATACAATGCGGCTCTACCCCGATCCCGAGGCGACGGAGCTACGCGACGCCCTCGCCGCCTATCATGGCGTGCCGCCCGAACAGGTGTTCGTCGGCAATGGCTCGGACGAAGTGCTCGCACACGCCTTCGTCGCGCTCTTGAAACAGCCGAAGCCGCTGCTGTTTCCGGACGTTACCTACAGCTTCTATCCCGTGTGGGCGCGATTGTTCGGCCTCGCCTGCGAGACCGTGAAGCTGGACGGCGACATGCGCGTCAGGGTCGCGGATTATCGGCGCGAGGCGGGGTCGATCGTGATCGCCAATCCCAACGCGCCGACCGGCGTCGCGCTGTCGCGCGCAAAGATCGCCCAACTGCTCGAGGATCATCCCGACATCCCGGTGCTGATCGACGAGGCCTATGTCGATTTTGGCGGCGAGAGCGCGGTTCCGCTGATCGCCGGTCATCCGAACCTGCTGGTCGTGCAGACGATGTCGAAGTCGCGCGCGCTCGCCGGCCTGCGCGTCGGCTATGCGCTGGGCGACCCGGCGCTGATCGAGGCGCTGCGCCGCGTTAAGGACAGCTTCAATTCCTACCCGCTCGGTCGCATCGCCCAGGCGGGCGCGGTTGCTTCGGTTCGCGACGACGCCTATTTCCGCGACAGCTGCGCCATGGTCATCGCAGGTCGGGAAGCAATGACGCGAGAGCTGATCAAGCTCGGCTTCGCCGTTCTGCCGTCGAGCGCGAATTTCGTCTTCGCCAGGCATCCGGCTCGGGGCGGGTCAGACCTCGCGGCGGCGCTGCGCGAACATGCGGTGCTGGTTCGCCATTTCAGCACGCCGCGCACGGCGCCTTATGTGCGCATCACCGTCGGGACGGAAGACGACACAAGGCGGCTAATCGCGGCGGCGGTGGATGTCCTGGGGGAGTATACCAACGGCCGCACGCTCCGACTCCTCCGGCCCCCGCCCCCCAGCCCCCTCCCGCAAGGGGAGGGGGAGTCGAAGCGCTCGGAATCCTCCCCTCCCCTTGCGGGAGGGGTTGGGGGAGGGGTCGTCGCATAGGCCGGTTGGTATTAGTCGCCTAAAGCACACGCCTGATGGCGGAAGAGCTGGGCAGGATCGCCTGCACTACATGTTCCAGATAATCTTCAACGCGCTCCGGGTGCTTCACAGGGACTCCACCTGCTCAAGCACACGATCGCGAAACTTCGCAGGCAAAAACCCCGGCATCAGAACCGACACCGGAACACCGAGCAGTCCTTGTGCGGCATATTGCAGCCTTGCGAGCGTGAACAAGGTTGTCGTCTCCGTCGCGTCCACGAGCAAGTCGAGATCGCTCTGATCGGTGTCGGTGCCGCTCAACACCGACCCGAAGACCCGCGGACGCGCCAATCCGTGGCGGCTAACAAGCTGCCGCAACTCGGCGCGGTGGGCCGCAAGTGCTTCGGATGGCTTCATGCGGGCATTGTAGCACAAGGCAACGTGCTGCGAAATCGTTGCGTTGATGTTGGTTTTCGGAGCGACCACGTTGTGCTATGCCGTACGCGGCTGGCCTGCCTATTGAGGGCCTATGGCCCGCCAGCCTCCGCCGGGGCGAAATGCAGGATGGGCTGCCGCCGCGGGGTTTCCGGTTATCCCGACACACAAAAACCGGGCTTCTCCCGACCCCTACAACCACAGCACCTGCGCGATCCGATCGGCGCCCGCCGCGATCATCGCCAGCCGGTCGAACCCCATCGCGATCCCCGCGGCCCGCGGCATTCCGTGCGCCAATGCGGCGAGGAAATCCTCATCGAGCGGCCAATCAGGCCCGCTCGCTTCGTGGCGGCGGGCGCGGTCAGCGAGAAAGCGGGAGCGCTGCTCGATCGGGTCCGTCAACTCGACGAAGGCATTGGCGAGTTCGATGCCGCAGACGAACAACTCGAACCGTTCGGCGACCCGCGGATCGGCCGGATCGCGCCGCGCGAGCGCGGCCTGCGCGGCCGGCCAATGGGTGAGGAACGTGGGATGGGTGCGCCCGAGATGCGGCTCGACGCGCTCCAGCAATAGCCGGAAGAACAAATCCTCCCAGCCCTCGCCGTCGCGCAAGCGCACGCCGGAGGCGGCGGCGAGCGCCGGCGCGTCCTCGGCGCTCGCCAGCACATCCACCCCGACATGGCGCGCGAACGCCTCGGCGACGCTCAGCCGCTCGAACCGCGAGAGATCGGTCGTAACGCCCCGGCAGGTCACGACCGGCGCCAGCACGGCGCGCAGCAGCGCCTCGGTCTCCTCCATCAGCCCCGCCATCCCGGCGCCCGGACGATACCACTCCAGCATGGTGAACTCCGCGGCGTGCAGCGCCCCGCCCTCGCCGTTGCGCCAGACCCGGGCGAGCTGAAACACCGGCCCCGCGCCCGCGACGAGCAGGCGCTTCATCGCGAATTCGGGACTGGTGTGCAGCCAGAGCGGCTCGATCGTTCCGTCCGGGTGTTCGCGTTGGGTTGCGAAGACGCGGAGATGCACCTCCTCACCGGGCGCCGGGACGGCATAAGGGGTCTCGACCTCGGTATAGCCGCGCGCATCGAAGAACGCGCGGACCGCCTGCGCCAGCCGCGCGCGACGACGCAGGAACGGTAGCCGGGCGGCCAGGCTGTCGGGGTGCCACGCGGGTTGCGGCATCGGTCACTCGCCATTAGAGCCGCCGACCATGCCGGACGGATCTGCTCCTGACCACCGAACGCTGCGCGATTCCGACGCACTCCTCGACGCCGGCCTGATCGCGCCCGCCGAGCGCGACGCCATCGCCGCCGTGGAGGCGCGTTACGCGGTCGCCGTCCCGCCCGTGCTGCGTGCCCTGATCGAGCAACCCGACGACCCGATCGGGCGCCAGTTCATCCCGCACCCCGCCGAACTCGTGACCGCCGCGCACGAACGCCCCGACCCGATCGGCGACGACGCGCTTTCCCCGGTAAAGGGCATCGTCCATCGCTATCCCGACCGCGCCCTCCTCAAGCCGCTGCTCATCTGCCCGGTCTATTGCCGCTTCTGCTTCCGCCGCGAG
>JBDTFI010000607.1:0-4746 GCA_039938035.1 Acetobacteraceae bacterium
TATTTCGACTCGTAGTCGTAGAAGCTGCCGGCCTCGGCGATGATCTCCGTCACCGCGAGCGCGCGTTCGCCCATCACGCCGACGGTGAGTTCGCGCCCCGGCACGAATTCCTCGACCAGCGCGGTGCGCCCGAAGCGCCAGGCGCGGGCGATCTCGGCGCGGCGGTTGTCGCCATTCTTCAGAATTTCCACGCCGACCGAGGAACCTTCGTTCGCCGGCTTGACGACGTAGGGTCGGGGCATCGGATCGGCGGCTTCCAGCGCGTCGAGATCCACCAGCCGCCCGCGCGCCACCGGCAATCCGGCGGCGACGAACGCTGCCTTGGCGGCTACCTTGTCCATCGCCAGTGACGAGGCGCGCACGCCCGAATGCGTGTAGGGAATGCCGAGCCAGTCGAGCACGCCCTGGATCGCGCCATCCTCGCCGAACCGCCCGTGCAAGGCGTTGAACACCGCGTCGGGCTTCGGGTCGCGCAGCGCCGCGATGACCGCGCCGAGGTCTTCGGTCACCTCGATCGGGGCCACGTCGAAGCCGGCGGCGCGCAGGGCGATGATGACTTGTCGCCCGCTCGACAGGCTCACCTCGCGCTCGGCGGAGATGCCGCCATAGAGGACGGCGACGCGCGCGCTCATGACGGTGCTCCCGGAATACCGATGCGGTGGATTTCCCACTCGAGCGTGACGCCGGAGGCGGTGAGCACCCGTCGGCGCACCTCCTCGCCCAGCCCTTCGAGGTCGGCGGCGGTGGCGTTGTCCTCGTTGATGAGGAAGTTGCAGTGCTTGTTGGAAACCTTCGCTCCGCCGCGAGTCAGGCCCCGGCAACCGGCGGCGTCGATCAGCTCCCACGCCTTCATGTCAGGCGGGTTGCGGAAGGTCGATCCGCCGGTACGCGCGCGGATCGGCTGCGTCGCTTCGCGATTGGCGCGGATCTCGGCCATGCGCGCCGCGATCGAAGCGGGCAACGCGGGCCTGGCGCGCAGCCGCGCGCGCGTCACCACGCCACCGACGGGCAGGCAGGCGTGCCGATAGGCGAAGGCGAGATCGGCGGCCGACAAGCGCACGGCTTCGCCGGAGCGGGTCACGATCTCCGCCCAGTCGAGCACCGTCGCGATGTCGCCGCCATAGGCGCCGGCGTTCATCGCCACGGCACCCCCGATCGTGCCGGGAACGCCGCACAGGAACTCGAGCCCCGACAGCCCAGTGGCGGCGGCGTGCTCGGACACCGTCACATCCAGCGCCCCGGCGCCGGTGATCACGCCATCGGTTTCGGTCTGGATCGCGGTGAAGCCGCGCGCGAGGCGCAGGGTGACCCCAGGCAGCCCACCGTCGCGGATGATGACGTTCGAGCAGGCGCCCAGCACGCGCACAGGAATCTCGGGTGCCAGGTCGCTGAGGAACGTGGCGAGGTCGTCGGGATCAGCGGGGCGGACGAGAGTCTCGGCGGAGCCGCCCGCGCGGAACCATGTCGTCGGGGCGAGCGGCGCGTCGTGCGTGACGCGCCCGCGCAAGGGCGTCACCTCCATGACCGCTCCGCTCACGCCGCACTCCCCCGCCGGCCAGCGGCGTTCTGCAACTCCGCCAGTTCCGCCGGCAGCGCGTTCGCCCATTGGGTGATGTTGCCGGCGCCGAGGCAGACGACGAAGTCACCCGATTTGGCGATCGCGAAGATCATCTCCGCGAGGCGTCCGGGGCTCGGCAGCGGCACCACGGAGCGATGTCCGCGCGCGCGCAACCCTTCGACCAACGCGTCGCGGTTCGCGCCGGGAATCGGTGCCTCGCCCGCCGGATAGACGTCGGCGACGATCACAGTGCCAGCGTCGTTCATGCAGGTGCAGAACTCGTTAAACAGCGAGGCCAGCCGGGTGAAGCGGTGCGGCTGCACCACCGCGATCACCTCGCGCGCACCGGCCTGCCGCGCCGCCTTCAGCACCGCCGCCACCTCCACCGGGTGGTGCGCGTAGTCGTCGATGATGGCGATGCCGCCGACCTCGCCGGTCTTGGTGAAGCGTCGCTTGACGCCGCGGAACGCAGCGAACGCGCTTCGCAGCGTGGTGTCGTCGATGTCCATCTCGATGCCGATCGCGACAGCGGCCAGCGCGTTCTGCACGTTGTGCTGGCCCAGCATGGGCAGCCGGAACGGCCCCAGCTTGCGGGTGCGGTTGCGCACGCGGTCAGTGAAAATCACCTCGAACGTCGAGCCGAGCCGGTCGGCCACCACCTTGTCGGCGCGCACGTCGGCCTGCGGCGAGAAGCCGTAGGTGATGATGCGCCGATCCGACAGCCTTGGGATCATCTGCTGCACCGCCGGATGATCGATGCACAGCACCGCGAAGCCGTAGAACGGGATGTTGGAGACGAACTGGTCGTAGCCGGCGATCATCGCCTCCCCGGTGCCCCAATGGTCGAGATGCTCGGCGTCCATGTTGGTCACCACGGCGATCACCGCCGGCAGGCGCAGGAAGCTGCCGTCGCTCTCGTCGGCCTCGACCACCATCCATTCGCCTTCGCCGAGGCGCGTGTTGGTGCCGTAGGCGTTGATGATGCCGCCGTTGATGACCGTGGGATCGAGCCGCGCCGCCTCCAGCACGGCGGCGATCAGGCTGGTCGTGGTGGTCTTGCCGTGGGTGCCGCCGATGGCGATCGACCAGCGCAGCCGCATCAGCTCGGCCAGCATCTCGGCGCGGCGCACCACCGGGATGAAGCGCGCGCGCGCGGCCAGGACCTCGGGGTTGTCGCGCTTCACCGCCGTCGAGGTGACGACGACACGGGCATGGCCGAGATTGGCGGCGTCATGACCGATGGCGATCGCGATGCCCGCCTCACGCAGCCGACGCACGTTGGCCGATTCGGCGATGTCGCTGCCCTGGACGCTGTAGCCGAGGGTGTGCAGCACTTCGGCGATGCCGGACATGCCGATGCCGCCGATGCCGACGAAGTGGATGGTGCCGATGGAAAGCGGCAGGGCCCTCATGCAGGGGCCTCCTGTGAAATGAGGGTGTCGATCAGATCGGCGAGGCACCGCGCGGCGTCCGGTTGGCCCAATGCGCGCGCGGCCTCGGCCATGCGCGGAAACCGCTGCGGCATGGCGCACAATGTCGCAAGCTCCGACGCCAGCAACGCCGGGGTCAACAAGTCCTGCGCGAACGCCAACGCCCCGCCGGCGTGAACCAGCGCGCGCGCGTTGGCGCTCTGATGGTCGTCAATCGCGCCGGGCAACGGGACCAGGATCGACGGGCGCCCGGCGACGGCCAGTTCCGCCACCGTGGACGCTCCGGCGCGGGCAACCACCAGGTGCGCGGCCTCCAGACGCGCGGCCACATCGGGAAAGAACGTCGCCAGTTCCGCCGTGACGCCGACCCGCGCGTATGCCTCGCGCACCCGCGCGAGATCCTCCGCGCGGCATTGCTGCACCACCGATAGGCGCGCCCGCAGCGCCTCGGGAAGTGCGGCGACAGCTTCCGGTACCACGTCGCTCAGCACGCGCGCGCCGAGCGAGCCGCCGAGCACCAGCAGGTGCAATTCTTCCGACGGCGCCGCATAGGTCGCGATGGCCTCGATCGCCGGACGCACCGGGTTGCCGGTGACGGAGGCGTGAACGCGATCCGGCACGCGCGCGGTATCGGCGACGCTGAGCGCGAGCGCGTCGGCGTGGCGGGCGAGGAAACGGTTGGCGCGTCCCAACACGGCGTTCTGCTCGTGCAGGACGATCCTGGGCCGGCGCGCCAGGGTGCGCGCGGCGAGCACCGGAGGGATCGATGGATAGCCACCGAACGCCACGACGGCGCTCGCGTCCAGCCGCGCCAGCGCGCGCCTTGCCTGGGAAATGCCGGCGAGCAACGAAAACGCCGCCCGCGCCGCCTTGGCCGTGCCGCGCCCGGCGATGCCGGCACCGCTCAGCACGAACCGCTCGCGCCCGGCGAATACCGGACTGTCCAGCGCGCCGGAACGGGAATCCGTCATCAGCACGATCCGCTGGCCACGCGCGACCAGCACCGCGGCGAGTGCCTCGGCGGGAAACAGATGCCCGCCGGTGCCGCCGGCGGCGATCACGACGGGACGCAACCGCGGGCCTCTCACGACGTGTCCTCGCGCGGGCGCTGACGGGTCAGCCCGAGCAGCATCCCGATGCCGATCGCCTCGGCGATCACCGACGACCCGCCGTAGGAGATGAACGGCAAGGTCATGCCCTTGGTGGGGATCAGTTGCAGGGTGGACGCCATGTTGACGAATGCCTGCAAGCCGAACCCGACCAGCAGACCGGCACAGGCAAGCACCGTGAACACATCGTGCTGACGCAACAGGCGCAGCAGACCGCGCATGACGATAAAGGCGAACACCCCCAGGATCACCATGCAGATCACCATGCCGAACTCCTCGCCGGCGACGGCGAAGACGAAGTCGGCGTGCGCGTCGGGCAGCACATCCTTGACGCGGCCCTCGCCGGGGCCGCGACCCAGCAGCCCGCCGTTGCCGAACGCCTCCAGCGCCGTCGTCACCTGGTAGGTGTTGGCGCCCGTCGGGTGCAGGAACTCGTGCATCCGCACCTGGACATGCGGGAAGATCGTGTAAGCGCCGACGGCGGCGGTGCAGATTCCGGCCATGCCGATGCCGACGAAGAAGAGGTTCAACCCGTCGATGAAAAGCTGCGCGAAGTAGACGGCGGTGATCACCGCCGACATGCCGATATCCGGTTGCGCCTTCAGCAGCAGCAGAATCAACAGGAAGATTCCGGCCGCCGCCAACGGGC
>JBDTFI010000608.1:0-8768 GCA_039938035.1 Acetobacteraceae bacterium
CGTAGTCGGAATCCTGGGTCATCGTGCCGATCGTCTTGCTGCCCTTCTTCTCGGCGAAGTATTTCACCCCGGCCCGCATCTGGTCGTAGTACGACGCGAACTGGCCGAATTTCATCCGGTTGAACGGCTCGTACATCGACCGCGCGCAGGTCAGCGGAAACACGTTCGGCACGCCCGCCGCGAACATCGACGGCATCACCGCGTCGTTCATCGGCGTGCCCCCGTTCGCCAGCGCGAAGAAGATGTTGTCACGGTTCAACAGCTTGTTCATCGCCTGCACGGCCTTCTGCACCAGGTACTCATTGTCCTCGACGATGTATCTGATCTTCCGCCCGTGAATGCCGCCCGCCGCGTTCACCTCGTCGAAGGCAAGGCGAATGGCGTTGGCGTTGTTGACCCCCTGCACGGCGGTCACGCCCGACAGGTCGGTCATGGTGCCGATGATGATCTCGGTATCGGTGACGCCGCGCACCGGCGCGGCGCGCGCGGCGGCGCCGGGAAGCAGGACCGAGCCGGCGGCGCCCAACAGGGCATGGCGGCGCGACAAGCGAAATGATGACGTCATGGCGACCCTCCCTTGCGTGGCCGGAACGTTTCCGGCCATCATGATTTGCCGATCGTCCGGGCGACGCCCGGGCCAGGGGAGGTTAGCCCGTTGGGCAGATTATTGCATTAAAAACTGCCTCTCCGCCACATGGACAACCTGGCCCACGGCCTGATAGGCAGCCATCGCGCCGCGAACACCAGGAGCACCCCATGCGCCCATCCGGCCGCGCCGCCGACGCGCTGCGCCCCGTCTCGCTCACCACCGGCTTCGCCCGCCACGCCGAGGGCTCGTGCCTGATCCGCATGGGCAACACGGAGGTGCTTTGCGCGGCCAGCGTCGAGGGACGCATTCCATCGTTCCTGCGCGGCTCCGGCAAGGGCTGGGTCACCGCCGAGTACGGAATGCTGCCCCGCGCAACACACACGCGCGGGGATCGCGAGGCAGCGCGGGGTAAGCAGTCGGGACGAACGCAGGAAATCCAGCGTCTTGTCGGGCGTTCCTTGCGCGCAGTGGTGGATCGCGCGGCGATGGGGGAGATGACGGTGACGCTCGATTGCGACGTGCTGAACGCAGACGGCGGCACGCGCTGCGCGGCGATCACCGGGGCGTATGTCGCCCTCGCGCTTGCCTTCTGCGCGCTGCGCGCCAAGCGGGTGCTGACGCGCGATCCGCTGATCGGGCAGGTCGCGGCGGTGTCGTGCGGGATCTTCGGCGGCGAGGCGGTGCTCGATCTGGACTACGACGAGGATTCCAACGCCGAAGCGGACGCCAATTTCGTGCTGACCGATGCCGGCGGGATCATCGAGGTGCAGGCGACCGCCGAGAAGACCGCGTTCAGCGAGGCGCAGCTGAACGCCCTGCTGGGGCTGGCGCGCCAGGGTACGGCGGCGCTGTTCGCCGCCCAGCGCGAGGCGCTGGGGGCGGGATAATGGCGCGGCGGCTGGCCCCCGGCAGCCGGTTGGTGCTGGCCACGCATAACGCGGGCAAGCTGCGCGAGATCGAGGCGCTGGTCGCACCGCTTGGCTTCACCGCGGTCGCGGCGGACGCGCTTGGCCTCGCCGAGCCTGATGAGCCCGCGCCCGACTTCGCCGGCAATGCGCGGATCAAGGCGCTGGCCGCGGCGCGGGCGAGCGGGGAGGCGGCGCTGGCCGATGATTCGGGGTTCTGCGTGGCGGCTTTGGGCGGCGCGCCCGGCGTGCATTCCGCCCGCTGGGCGGGGCCGGGCAAGGATTTCGCGCCGGCGATGACGCGGGTGAACCGGGAACTGGCCGATCGGCCCGACCGGCGTGCCTGGTTCGTCGCCGTGCTGTGCCTCGCCTGGCCCGACGGGCACACCGAGACGTTCCTGGGCCGGGTGGATGGCACGGTCATCTGGCCGCCGCGCGGCGAGCTTGGGTTCGGTTATGATCCGATGTTCGTCCCCGTCGGCGGGATTCGGAGTTTCGGCGAGATGGCGGCGGGCGAGAAGCACGCGCTGAGCCACCGCGCGCGGGCCTTCGAGCAGTTGCGGGCGGCGTGCCTGGTTCAAGGAGGAATCGATGCCTGACGCGGAGATCGAACGCATTCGGGCCGCCCTGGCCGCCCGGCCGCGGCCGCCGGAACTGGGCGAGCGCCGCGCCCGGCTGGACGCCCTGGGCGAGCAGTTCCCGGTGCCGCCGGACGTGCGCGTCGAGAGCGTTGAAGCGAGCGGCGTCGCGGCGGAATGGACCGTGACGCCAGAGGCCGATCCCAATCGGGTGCTGCTGTTCCTGCACGGCGGCGGCTACGTCTCCGGCTCGATCGCCAGCCACCGCGCCATGGTCGCAGAGGCGGGACGGCAGGCGGGTGTGCGGACGTTGGCGCTCGGTTATCGGCTGGCGCCGGAGCATCCGTTTCCGGCGGCGCTGGAGGATGCGCTGTCCGGCTACCATTTCCTGCTGTCGAGCGGCATCGATCCCCGGAATATCGTGATCGCGGGCGACAGCGCCGGGGGCGGATTGACGATCGCGGCGCTGGTGTCGCTGCGCGATGCGGGCGTGAAGCTGCCGTCCTGCGGCTGGTGCATCTCGCCGTGGGTCGATCTCGGGATGACCGGCGCGAGCATGGACGGCAAGGCCGCGGTCGACCCGATGATCCAGAAGCCATACCTGCAGGAGCTGGCGACCGCCTATCTCGCCGGCGGCGATCCGCGAGCGCCCCTGGTCTCGCCGCTGCACGCCGATTTGCGCGGCTTGCCACCGTTGCTGATCCAGGTAGGCGCGGCCGAGACGCTGCTCGACGATTCGGTGCGCCTCGCCGGTGTTGCTGGCGCGGCCGACGTCGCGGTGACGTTGGAGGTGTATCCCGAGATGATCCACGTCTGGCCGCTGTTTCACCAGCAACTCGCCGCCGGGCGGCGCGCGCTGGGGGCGGCGGGGCGGTTCATGCGTGAGCGGCTGCCTTGACAGCATTCTTGCATGACTCCAACAAGTTCCGCCGAAGCAAGAACGCGACACCCAAACAGGTGAGGAAACGATGACCGGTATCAGGCGCCGCCCGGCGGCAGGTTCGGCTCGACCGCCCTCCGGCGTCGGCAGGCGGGTTTTTCTGGGCTCCGCGCTCGCCGCTCCCTTTATCGGACGGTCAGCGTTCGCCGCCGAAACGCTGAACGCCTATTCGATCTGGCCGGAGAATTATGCCCGGCCGATGATGGCGGCGTTCGAGAAATCCTCCGGCATCCACGTCAACTTCATCCGCTTCTCGTCCGGCGAGGCGTTGGCCCGCGTCATCGCCGAGAAGGGCAATCCCCAGATAGACGTGCTCTTCGGCGGCCCGGTCGAGACCTTCACCGCCGGCGAGGGCCAGGGCGTCTTCGAGCCGTACACACCGCCCAGCGCCGCCGATCTGCCGGCGCGCTTCAAGGACTCCAAAGGCGCCTGGACCGCGATCGCCGACGATCCGCTCGTGTTCATGACGAACACGCAGTTCCTGAAGCAGCACGATTTGCAGCCACCCACCTCGTGGGACGATCTGCTCAATCCCGCCTACAAGGACATGCTGCAGATGGCCGATGCCCGCACGTCGGGCACCGCCGTTACCCGCATCTTCTCGATCCTTCAGGTGCATGATCGCGATGAGACCGCGGCCTTCGCCTACATGAAGAAGCTGCGGCAGAACGTGCAGCTCTATACCAAGAGCGGCGGCGGCGGCACGCTGCCGGTCGGTCTCGGTCAGGCGGGCGGGGGCATCTTCTTCATCGTCGACGCGCTGTTCACGCGCCAGCAGGGCTACGACGTGCAGATATCCTTCCCGAAGGAGGGCATCGGTTCGGCGGCGGAGTGCATCGCCCTCATCAAGGGCGCGAAGAACCCGGATGCCGGCAAGAAGCTGATCGACTGGGCGACGAGCCCCGCGATGCAGTCGCTGTTCGCGCCGAACAAGATCAACTTCATCCCCGCGAACCCGAAGGTAGAGACCGATCCCGGCCTCGCCGCCGTCCTGAAGCCGGCGAAGATCATCGCGATCGACGACGTGTGGGCCGGCGCCAACCGCCAGCGCATCGTGGCCCTTTGGGTCAAGGAAGTGCTGAACTCCGGCTGAGGATGCGCACGTCGTCGAGCGGCGGCGCGGGTGATGGACCGCGTCGACTGGTGGTCATTGTTCTGTGGCTGCTCCTCGGGCTGTTCGTTCTCTATCCGCTGGGCGCGCTGATCGCGCGGGCGCTGAGCGATGACAACGGTTTCACCCTGGCGCCGCTCATCGCCGCGATCGACAGCAGGAACAACCTGCGCGCATTCACCAACAGCCTGCTGCTGGCGACGCTCGTCGGGGTCTGCGGTACGGCGGTCGGCTTTCTGTTCGCCTTCACCGCGGAGCGCACGCAGGCGTCCCGCCTGTGGGTCAAGATCCTCGACAACGCCACGCTGCTGCCGCTGATCTCGCCGCCGTTCACAACCTCCATCGCCTTCGTCTTCTCGTTCGGGCCGCGCGGCTTCATCACCCATGACCTCCTGGGAATGAACAATGCCAGCGTCTACGGCCTTGCGAGCACGCTGGCGGCGGAGACGCTGACCTATTTCCCGCTCGCCTACCTGGCGCTGCGTCCGATGCTCGCCGCGATCGGCGGCAATATCGAGGAGATGGCCTTCAGCCTCGGTGGCTCGCGCTGGCGGGTGTTCCGCACCGTGACCTTGCCGCTGACCATACCGGGGCTCGCCAACGCCTTCCTGCTGCTGTTCGCCGCCTCGCTCGCCGACTTCGCCACGCCGCTCATTCTCGCGGGCAACGACCTGCCGGTGTTGCCGACGGAGGCGTATTTGCAGATCACCGGCATGTTCGACCTGAAGGGCGGGGCGATCCTGTCGCTTTTCCTGCTGGTTCCGGCGGGGTTTGTCTATTTCCTGCAGCGTTACGTCGTCGAGCGGCGGCGCTTCGTCACCGTGACGGGCAAGGGTGGCGCCGGGATGTCCAGCCAGGGTACTGCCCCCTTCGTCGGCAACGCCCTTCTCATGATCTGTCTCGCCGTCGTGGCGTTCATCCTCTATCTCTATGCGCTGCTCGTGGTGGCCTCGCTGGTACTTGCCTTCGGCGCCAACTATACTTTCACCCTGGCCCACTACCATGTGATCTTCACCGATGGGTTGCCGGCGATCGAGGACACGCTGCTCATTGCGCTGATCGGCATGCCCATCGGCGGCCTGTACGGCGTCATCGTCGGTTATCTCGTGGCGCGTACGCGGTTCTTCGGGCGCCAGGTGATGGAGGTCGTCACCATGCTCAACTACGCGTTGCCCGGCACTGTCGTCGGCATCGCCTATCTCCTCGCCTTCAACCAGCGGCCCTTCCTGCTGACGGGCACGGCCGCCATCATCGTCGCGTGTTACGTCTTTCGTTACAGCCCGACCGGCATCCGTACTACCGTGGCACTGCTCCAGCAGATCGATCGCAGCATTGAGGAGGCCTCGTTCAGCCTGGGTGCCACCAGCTTCACGACGTTTCGCCGCATCATGCTGCCGCTGATCCTGCCGGCGTTCTTCGCAGGATTGAGCGTGGTCTTCATCCGTTCCATGACCGCGATCAGCGCCACCATCTTTCTGGTGTCGATCAACTGGACGCTCATCACGGTGCGCATTCTGGAAAACATGACGGAGCTATCGCTCGGGCCAGCGGCGGCATTCTCGGTGTTTGTGATACTGACGGTTATCGTTGTGACAACCCTACTGAACCTGGGGTTGCGGCGCATGATGGCGCCGGGTTTGGAAATTCAGGTGCTCAGGCGATGAGCGCGAGCCTTCGCGCCGATCCGGTCGGCATCCGGCTCGAGCGCATCTCCGCATCGTTTCTCGATCGTAGCCGAGGCATGGTGACGGCGGTCCGCGACATCGACCTTGAGGTCAGGCCGGGCGAGCTGATGACGCTGCTGGGCCCGTCCGGCTGCGGCAAGACGACGACTTTGCGCATGGTCGCGGGCTTCCAGGAGCCGAGCGGTGGAACGATCTTCATCGGCCCGCACGACGTGACGCGTACGCCGGCCAATCAGCGCGATATCGGCTTCGTCTTCCAGAACTACGCGCTGTTTCCGCACCTGACGATCTTCGGCAACGTCGCCTATGGCCTCGAGGTGCGACATTGGTCCACCGACGAGACAAGAAATGCCGTCCACGAAGTGCTGGAACTCGTCGGTCTCGGAGGCTTCGGCGGCAGGCTGCCGAACGAGCTGTCCGGTGGCCAGCAGCAGCGCGTGGCGCTGGCGCGCGCTATCGTCATCCGGCCGCGCGTGCTGCTGTTCGACGAGCCGCTGTCGAATCTCGACGCGAAGCTGCGCGTCTCCATGCGCGCCGAACTCCGGAACCTCCAGCAGGTGCTTCACATCACCAGCATCTATGTGACGCATGACCAGGAAGAGGCGATGGCGATCTCCGATCGTATCGCGGTGATGGAGAATGGCCGGATTGCCCAACTCGATACCGCCGAGATGCTGTACCGGCGCCCTGCGTCGGCCTTTGTCGCCGGGTTCCTCGGGCGCGCGAACCTGCTTCGCGTCACCGTGGAGCACGTCGAGAACGGCCTGGCGAGCCTCGATCTCGGAGGCCAGAAACTCGTCGCGCGTCTGGACTCGACGATCGGCGTCGGCAGCGCCGCCAGCGTGATCGTTCGTCCGGAATCGATTTCGATGGGTCCTCCGAATGGCGGCCTGACGGGCGTCGTTCAGACCCGGACCTATCTGGGCGAGAAGATCGAGTACGAGGTGGCACTGGCCGGGCAGACGCTCCACGTCGTGCGGTTCGATCCGGCCGAGGACGAAGGCTTCGCCCCAGGCAGCCCGGTGTCACTGATCGTGCCCGAAGCGAAACTGCGTCTTCTCGGCGCCGATGCAGGCGTGGCGACGGGGTCGCAACTTGACACGGCTGGCCCGGGGCCTTAATCGCGCCCGTCCACTCGCCAGCCAGAGTTCAGTCATGCGCATCCGCAACAGCCTCCGCTCCGCCAAGGTCCGCGACAAGAATTGTCGCGTCGTGCGCCGTCGTGGGCGGGTGTACGTGATCAACAAGAAGAACCCGCGGATGAAGGCGCGTCAGGGGTAGCGTCTCGCTCTTCGCGCGATGGCCCGCCGATGCGCCGCATCGTCGTCATGGGACCGCCAGGCAGCGGCAAATCCACACTCGCCCGTCGCCTCGGCGCACGCTACGGCCTGCCGGTCTTTCACCTCGATCAGGCTTACTGGCAGCCGGGCTGGATCGAAACGCCGCCGGAGGTGTTCCGCGCCGAGGTCGAGCGCATCGCGGCGCTGCCCGCCTGGGTGATCGACGGCAACTACACCACCGCCACGATCGAGCCCCGCCTTCGCGCGGCGGATACGCTCATTTACCTGGACGTGCCGGCTTGGCTTTCCATGCCGCGTATCATTTGGCGCACCTTGACCCTCCACGGACAGGTTCGCGCGGACTCCGCGCCGGGGTGCGTCGAACGGCTTGATCTGGGTTTCCTGCGGTTCGTTTGGACCTGGAACCGGATAAGGCGGACAAGGAATTTCGCGCTGGTCGAAGGTTTTCGTGGTCGAAAGATCGTCCTGCGGCCCGGAAGCGCGGCGTGGAGACGTTTCTGGAAGAACGGCACGCCGACATGAGCGACCTCTACGACACCGACGCCCTGACCTAGTCCGAACGGCAGGCCGCGTTGTTGCGCCGTATCGCGGCCGGGGAACGGGTCAACGATCCCGATCTCGACTGGCCCAACATCATCGAAGAGGTCGAGAGCGTGGGACGGAGCGATCTGCACGCGGTCGAATCCTGGCTGACGCAGGCGTTCCTCCACGACCTGAAGGCCCAGGCGTGGCCGCAGTCGCGCGGCGCTCCGCACTGGCGGGCCGAGGCGCGGCTGTTTCGGCGGCAGGCGAAGCGTCGGTTCACTGAGTCCATAGGCCAGAGGGTCGACCTCCCCGGACTCTACAGGGATGCCATTGCGGGCCTGCCCGAGACGATCGACGAGGAGGTCCCGCTCGCAGTGTCGCCAACCTGCCCGATGACACCGGACGCGTTGTTCGGCGAGTGACCGCGGGCGACAACCAGTAAGGTTCGGGATCGATGGTCACCCCTCCCGCGAGGGGAGGGGGCAAGCAAGGAGCGCGTCGCTTTCTACTTCCCCCCTTGCGGGAGGGGTTAGGGGAGGGGTCGCGCGGTACAGATCGATCCGCCGTCGGGGCGGTTGGTGTCCCGCGCGCGCTTGCCTCCCCACCGGCGGACGGCCATCTTGGGCCCATGATCCGCCTGCCCGATCCGAAGCCGGAAACCCTCGCCAACCGTGACGCGATCGTCGCCGGGTTGCGGGCGTTGCTGCCGCCGGGCGCGCTGATCGCCGACAACACCAGCCTGAAGCCGTACGAGACCGACGGGCTCCCTTGCTATCGCCAGATGCCGCTTGCCGTGGCGCTGCCGGAGACGACCGAGCAAGTAGCCGCGATCCTGCGTTTCTGCCACCAGCACGGCGTGCGCGTGGTGCCGCGCGGGGCGGGGACCTCGCTGTCGGGCGGGGCACTGCCGTTAGCCGATGCGGTGGTGGTCGGGCTGATGCGGCTGAACCGCATCCTCGACATCGACTACGCCGATCGCTGCGCGGTGGTGCAGGCGGGGGTGACCAACATCGGCATCACCCAGGCGGTCGCCAATGCCGGATTCTTCTACGCACCCGACCCGTCGAGCCAACTCGCCTGCATGATCGGCGGCAATATCGCCATGAACTCGGGCGGGGCGCATTGCCTGCGATA
>JBDTFI010000609.1:0-9146 GCA_039938035.1 Acetobacteraceae bacterium
TGCCCATCACGCCAAGCATGCCGGTGAGACCGTGCTTGAACCCAATGTCTTGGCCGCTTAACATTGCAACCAGGCAGCGCCCCCGTCGCCTTTTTCAACAGCGGGCGGGACATCCCCAGTTCTCGGACATATTTTCCTTTGTCGGCCTCGACCCTTCCGAGTGTTTGCCCGTTGCGAGACGTCATGACCTCAAGCGGCTCTCACGCGACCGCATAGCTTCGATGGACCATGTAACGAATAAGAGCGCAGATCTCTCGTGGATGCGTTACTTCTGCGACAACGCAATGCTCGGCCGGTTTCGCGTGACATTTCCTGACGACTTGTTTACACGACTAGATTACCCTGCGTTGCCGCACTAACGCTCACGAGGCTTCTGCCGGCGATCGGCGCGGTGGCGCGGGCTCGCACACACCTGGCCCAGATGGTAATGGCAAGAGCAATACGTGCACCTGTGCCGTTATGTTGCGGCTGCACGATGGAAGCGTTGGGTCTCGAGAATGAGTCAAACCGACGTGCCGCGACACTGCTTTGGCGCCACCGATAACGTGGGCGCCGCCCGCGGCTGATCGACTTACATCATTCGCGATCACGGCGTCAAAGAAGCCATAGGCCATGCTGTCGAAGGGCTGTCTTAGTGAAGCAGCCTACTCAACCTAAAGCTATCACGCTCTAGCTTACCTGCGCCAAGGGGATAATCCCCTAATATTTACTCGAACAACGGCCCCGCGCCCGGGCCACTCAGTTCCACGCCCGCCTCCAACCCCATCGCCTGGGCCAGCCGGTCCAGCCGGCGCAGTACGCTGTCGCCTGCGAACACGCCCGCCTCCTCCACCAGCCGCAGCACCAGCCGGCCCCCGACGATGCTGATCGCGGTCGAGGCCAACAGGTCGGGAGTGCCGGCGCTCAGCGTGTAGGCAAGTCGGAGCGCGGAGCCTAGCACCTCGGCCCGCCGCGCGCTCGCCACGTCCAGCAGCATTCGCGCCGTATGCAGGAAGCGCGCATCCGGGTCCACTTCGTAGCGAATGGCGATCGCGAGTGCCAGGAAGCCGCGCGCGTGGTGATCAAGCCCGAGCCCCGGCTGGCGCAGCACTCGCCAAAACGCCTGCTCGGCACGAAACTCCGGATGGTCGTGGCTGCCGAGGTCGGACATCCAGCACAGCGCGAGGCGCAGCCGTGCGGCGTCCTGGCTTTCGCGCGGAAATAGCGGTGCCGTCCAGGCGATCATCGCCGGCCCGAGCGTGGGATCGCGCCCCAGCTTGCTCGCGTAGGCACGTCCGGCCGCGATCAACGGGTCCTCGGCGCGGAGGTCGGGCGGCATCCGGCGCATGAACCAGCCCTCGCGCAGCCCCGAGGCGCTGAACACGACCCGCCGCGCCCCGCTCGCGCGCAACACGCGACGCAGCACCACGGCGGCGAACGGCAGATCCTCGATGCGTTTGCGCGGCACGCCGGGCAGCCGCTCCAGCGCGCGCCTGCCGGCCCCGGCGACCATCGCCGCCAGCTCGCGCGCCTCGTCGGCATCGATCGTGTACTGGTGGACCATGTGCAACGGATAGGCGGTCTGCGTCATGTGCAGCCTCGCGAAGGCTCGCCATGCCCCGCCGACCAGATAGAGGTCCTTGCCGGCCCCCTCACCGAGCCAGGGCACGTCGGCGAGATCGTCCTCGGCGATCGTCCGCGCCCGCGCGACATCCCCGCCCGCCCGCTCGGCCAAGCGGATCAGCCCCAGTTTCAGCGACCATGTCGCCGCCGCGCCCGCCTCGGGCGTCAGCCGCGCCAGCTCCAGCGATCCGCCGCCGATATCGGCCAGGATGCCGTCCGCCTCCGGAATGCCGCACAGCACGCCGAGCGCGGAGAACTCCGCCTCCTCCGCCCCGGTCAGTACGCGAATGGGAACGCCCGGCATGCGCCGACGCAGCGCCTCGACGAATGCCGCCCCATTGGCCGCGTCGCGTACCGCCGCGGTGGCCAGCACCTCCATCGGCGCCGCCCCCATCGCGCGCGCCACCGCGTGATAGCGGCGCAGCACGATCAGCGCCTGGGTCACGCCGTCGGCGTTCAGCCGCCCGGTCGCCTGCAACCCCCGCCCGAGCCTCAGCACCGCCTTCTCGTTGAAAATCACGACGGGATTGCGAGACCGCCCCTCGTACACGACAAGGCGAACGGAGTTCGATCCGAGATCGACCACCGCGCAGCGCGGCATCTCATCAGGCGGCACGAAGACCATCGCTAATCCTGGTTCACCCGGTCCGGGCGGCGCGGCGGCATCACCGGTCCATGCAACGCCGAGCCGCGGCCCGACAGCGAGGGGTTGGTCATGAAATAATCGTGCGCCGACACCGGCCGCTTGCCTTGCGGCACCCGTCGCCACGTGCCATCGGCACGCAGCTCCCAGGACTGCATCGTGTCCTTCAGGTTCACCACCATGATCTGGTCCAGCACCTGCGCATGCACCGTCGGATTATGGATCGGCACCAATGTTTCCACCCGCCAATCCATGTTCCTCACCATCCAGTCGGCGGAGCTGATATAGACACGCGCGTGCCGGCTCGGTAGCGCATAGCCGTTGCCGAACACGCAAATGCGGCTGTGTTCCAGGAAGCGCCCGACGATCGACTTGATGCGGATGTTCTCCGACAATCCCGGAATCCCGGGGCGCAGACAGCAGATACCGCGGATGACCCCCATCACCTTCACTCCGGCGTTGGAGGCGCGGTACAGCGCATCGATCAGCGCCTCGTCCACGAGACTGTTTAGCTTCAGCCAGATGGTCGCCGGCCGTCCGGCCAGCGCGAACGCCATCTCGCGGTCGATCAGCTCGACCAGCACGCGGCGCAAGGTGACCGGAGAGAACGCGAGCGCATCCATCCGCTCCGGTTGCGCGTACCCCGTCAGGTAGTTGAACAACCGCGCCGCGTCGCGCGTCAGGTCCGGATCGGTGGTGAAGAAACTCAGGTCGGTGTAAATCCGCGCGGTGATCGGGTGATAGTTGCCGGTGCCGAAATGCGCGTACGACCGCACCGATCCGCCCTCCCGGCGCACCACCAGTGACAATTTGGCGTGCGTCTTCAGACCGGCGAAGCCGAACACCACCTGCACGCCTGCTGCTTCCAGCGTGCGTGCCAACCGGATGTTGGCCTCCTCGTCGAAGCGGGCACGCAACTCGACGACCGCGGTGACCGCCTTGCCCGCTTCGGCCGCCTCGATCAGCGCCTTCACGATCGGGCTGTCGCGGCTGGTGCGGTACAGCGTCTGCTTGACCGCGATCACCGTCGGGTCCTGCGCCGCCTCGCGCAGGAACTGCACCACCACGTCGAAGCTCTCGAACGGGTGATGCACGATGATGTCCTTCGCGCGGATCGCCGCGAAGCAGTCGCCGCCGAAGTCGCGGATGCGCTCGGGGAAGCGCGGCGTGTAGGGCGGGAACAGCAGGTCCGGCCGATCGTCGACGATCAACTGGCGCAGGTCGGCAACGCCGAGGAAGCCGCCCTGGACCTGAATCTCGTCCGGGTCGGCGTCCAGTTCGTCGGCCACCAACGCGCGCAGATCGGCGGGCATGTCGTCGCTCAAACTCAGGCGGATCGCCACTCCCCGGCGGCGGCGCTTCAGCGCCGTCTCGTAGGAACGCACGAGGTCCTCGGCCTCTTCCTCGAACTCCACGTCGGTATCGCGGATCAGGCGGAACATGCCGTGCCCGTCGAGGCGGAATCCAGGGAACAGCCGGGGAAGGAACAGCAGGACCACCGCCTCCAGCATCACGAACCGGATGGACGCCCCAGCCTCTCCGGGCAGCCGTACGAAGCGCTCTACCTGCGCCGGCAACGGGATCAGCGCGCGCATCCCCGTGCCGTCGTGTTCGCGCAGCAGGTGCAGCGCCATCACGAGGCCCATGTTGGGGATGAACGGGAACGGATGCGCCGGATCGATCGCCAGCGGGGTGAGCACCGGAAACACCCGGTCCATGAACCAGGCTTCGAGCCAGGTCACGTGCTCCGCCGCCAGCATGTCGGGCTCGCACACCTCGATCCCGGCCGCCCGCAACAACCCGCGCAATTCGCGCCACACGCGCTGCTGATCGGCGAGCAAGGCGCCCGCGCGTACCTTGATCTCGGCCAATTGCTGCGCCGGCGTGCGCCCATCGGGCGACAGCGTGGCGAGCCCGGCCTTCGCCTGACCTTCAAGCCCCGCCACGCGGACCGAATAGAACTCGTCGAGGTTCGATGCGCTGATGGAAATGAAGCGAATCCGCTCCAGCAGCGGATGGCGCGCGTTTTCCGCCTCCTCCACGACGCGGCGGTTGAAGTCGAGCCAGCTCAGCTCCCGGTTGATGAACCGATCCGGACTGTCCAGGCCGACCGCCGGCGCGTGTGTGCCGGGCGGGGGCGCCAGCGATACGCTCGCGTCCGGCGCGGTAACCTCGGAGGCGGACGCGGCGTTCATGTCGGGGATGAAGTGCCTTTTCTCACGAGACGAGGTGGTCAAGCTTGCGCGCCAGTTCCTCCGCCGGATCGCCGGTCGGGATCGGCGCGACGAACTGTCCGTCCGGTCCCATCAGATACAGGAATGAGCTGTGGTCCATCGAATAATCGTTCGGCCCCGGACCGGTCACGTGCCTGGCCGCATAGACGCGGTATTCCTGCTCCGCCTTGGTGATCTGCGCTTGCGTGCCGGTCAGGCCCATCAGCAGCGGGCTGAAGGCGGCGGCGTATTGCTTGACCACGGCGGGCGTGTCCCGCCCGGGGTCGATGGTGATGAACAGTGGCTGGATCAGCTTCGCCTTCGGCCCGAGCTTATCGAGCGCCCCGGCGACCTCATTCAGTGTCGTGGGACACACATCCGGGCAATACGTATAGCCGAAATAGATCAGCATGTATTTGCCGCGGAAGCTGCGGTCGGTGACGGTCTGTCCGTTGCCGTTCTCCAACGTGAACGGCCCCCCGATAGCGGCACTCGGGCTGCCGCTGAGCCACAGGAACAGTCCGGTCCCGAACATCGCCACCGCCAGCAGCAGGCCGACCGCGACGAAGGGGAGGACGAAGCGGGCGCGCCGGCGGTCATCGGTCTGCCGGCGCGGGTCTGGGAGCTTCGACATGACGCGCGTGGTCTAGCACCTGCGCCCAGGCCGTCCAAACCCCGTCACGCCAATCGCGTGAACCCATCCGCGCTCCATTCCTCGGAGCCGACGCCGTGATGGACGAAAAAGAGGCCAGCGGGATCGTATGCCTTCTTCACTCCCGCGAGTCTCTTGTAGTTCGATCCCCAGAACGCCTGCTGCCAATTCTTGTTGAAGAAGTCGCTTTCCGACACGTACGATCCGGCATCGGGCACCAGCTTCAGCATCTCATCCATCGCTTGGCTGACAGCATTGGCGCGTCGGCGCGATGTCGCCAGATCGGGCTCATGACCGTGAATGGCGGGGAAGGAAGCCGGACCGGTGGCGCCACAGATCGCGAGCGCGAACGCGTCCAGCACGGCCGGGTTCATCGCGGTATCCCGCGCGGCCCGCACCTCATCGGCGGGGGCTCCGGCGAGTCCCTTGTTGAAATGCAGCGCCATCTGCCAGTGCCGCGTGGCCGCGAACAACGCGTCGGCGAGCCGTCCTTGCTGGTCCTTATTCAACAATGCGGCCGGCAGCCAGGCGGAACCGTAGCCGGAGATGAACTGCCCCGCCTCGTGACGATCGGCGCCGTAGAGGACGTTGTCGGCGGGTGCGCCGGGGCGGTCGTCGGCGACGAGCAGGCCAAGCATAGCCGTAGCCATATATGCGGGGTCCCAAAAGCTCCGCGCGGGCACGGCGACGATCCTGGGGGTCAGCACAAGGGGGAAATCGCGCGGCGAGGCGACCACCGCGTCGATGAATGGCTGCCAGACGGCACTCGCCGGCTGCCGACTCAGGCCCTGGAATGCCATGTGGATCTCAAGCGTGTTGTCCGGGCGGAAGGTGACGCTCTCGCCCCAATGGCGATTGAAAAGACGATCGGCGTAGAAGCTGATGAACTCCTTGATCAGACGGCGGAAGGCGGCGTCCGAGGAGGCCCGGATCGTCCCGAAAGCCGCTCCGAAGACATCCGGCAGTTCGCGCGTGCGAAGCGTGAGCCGGGTGACGAAGCCGAGGCTGCCGCCGCCGCCACCTTTGATCCCCCAGAAGAGGTCGGGATTGGTGCAGGCATTGGCGATCCGCGCGACGCCGTCGGCGGTGACGACCTCGGCCTCCAGCAATCCCGCCGCGGCGGCACCGTAGTTCTTCGAGAAACTTCCGAACCCGCCACTCTGGATCAGTCCGGCGACGCCGACGGTCGCGCACCCCCCGCCCTGGACGTAGCGTCCGCCCTTCGTCGTTACGGCGTCATATGTGTGCATCCAGATCGCGCCCGCCTCGACCGTGACGGCGGGTTGTGGGGCCTGCGTTCCCGCGCATCCGGCGCCCACGAAGGCGTCGTGCAGGGCTATGGCGTCCATCTGCCGCGTCCAGACGAGAAGAGAGTCCGGCGCGTCGGAAGTACCTTGGTAACTGTGGCCGCCGCCTTTGACGACCAGCCGCAAATTGTTCTCGCGGGCGAAATTCACGGCGGCAACGACGTCGGCTGTGTTCCTGGCAGCGACGGCGTAGGCGCTCGGCAGGGACGTCCACGCATCGACCCAGCCGGAGGTCTGCGTCAGCCCGGCCTGGTCACGGATGTAGTAAGGGTTCGTCAGCGCCTTGAAGAACTCCCGACAGGCCGCGCCGCCGGGCGCATCCCGGCAGGCATCGAACGGGGAGGCCACCTTGATGAGATGCCCCCCGACGTCCTGGTTCAACGTGTCCCAGCGTGCCTGCGTTGGCCATTCCAGGTCGGATGGGCGGACGCGGCGAACGGGCGGGGCGGCGGCCCGCGCCGGGGTGGGCCACCCTGACCAGACGAGCGGCAGTAGGGGAACGGCTCCCGCCCGGCTCAGCAATTCCCGCCTGTTCATGTGGAACGAGCCCCCCGGACGATACCGCCTCAAACGAAGCTGTCATCGCGAGCGCGGCGACGCGATGACGGGCCGCACGCTCTATACATCCACCTCCGCCACTGTCCGCGCACGTTCCTGGATGAACTGGAAGCGCAGTTCGGGCCGGCGGCCCATCAGGCTTTCGACCAACTCGCTCGTCGCCGCCCGCTCCTCCGGCGCGGCCACCACCTTCAACAACGTCCGCCGCGCCGGATCCATCGTGGTCTCCTTGAGCTGCATGGGCGGCATCTCTCCCAAGCCCTTGAACCGGCTCACCTCAACCTTCGCACCCGCCTTGAACGCGGATTTCGTCTTGCGCTCCCGGTCGGCGTCGTCCATCGCGTAGACCGATTTCGCGCCTTGGGTCAGCCGGTAGAGCGGCGGCTGCGCCAAGTAGATGTGGCCGTGGCGCACCAGCTCGGGCAGCTCGCGGTAGAAGAAGGTCATCAGCAGCGAGGCGATGTGGGCGCCGTCCACGTCGGCGTCGGTCATGATGATGACGCGGCCGTAGCGCAGCCGGGCGCGATCGAAGCGTTCGCCGACTCCGCAACCGAGCGCCTCGATCAGGTCCTTCAATTCCTGGTTCTGGCGCAGCTTGTCAGCCGAAGCCGAGGCGACGTTGAGTATCTTGCCGCGCAACGGGAGCACCGCCTGGGTCTCGCGGTTGCGCGCCTGTTTGGCCGAGCCGCCGGCGGAATCGCCCTCGACCAGGAATATCTCCGTCTCGGCGGCATTCTCGCGCGTGCAGTCGGTCAGCTTGCCCGGAAGGCGGAGCCGGCGGGTCGGCGACTTGCGCGCGGTATCGCGGCTTTCCTTACGCCGCAGCCGCTCCTCGGCACGCTCGACCACGAACGCCAGAAGATTATCGGCCTGGGCCGGATCGCCAGCGAGGAAATGGTCGAACCGATCGCGAAGCGCCGCCTCGGTCAGCCGCGCCGCCTCGGCGTTCGTCAGCTTCTCCTTCGTCTGCCCCTGGAACTGCGGGTCGCGCAGGAAGACCGAGAGCTTGGCCGCCATCGGCGTCAGCAGATCCTCGGCGACCACGCTGGCGGCGCGTTTGTTGCCCCGATGCTCGCCCCAGGCGCGCAAGCCCTTGACCAGCGCCGCGCGGAACCCGGCCTCGTGGGTGCCGCCCAATACGGTGGGGACGGTGTTGCAATAGGAATGCAGGAATCCCTCGGCGGTCTCCAGCCACGCCACCGCCCACTCCGCCCGTCCGCCGCTCCGTCCGTCCGCCGCTGCCGGCAGGTCGGCCTCTCCCGCCCACGACAGCGCCAGGACGCGCGTTGCCTCGCCGATGTCTTCCTCCAGGCTGTCGCGCAGCCCACCGGGGAAATGCAGCACCGCTTCGGCGGGCGGTACGTCCTTCCCGCCAAGCAGGGCCGCATCGCACGTCCAGCGGATTTCCACGCCGCGAAACAGATAGGCTTTCGACCGGCACAGCCGGTACAGCCGCGTCGGACTGAAGCCCAATGCGCCGAATATCTGCCGGTCCGGTTTGAAGCGGATCGACGTGCCACGCCGGTTCTGCACCGGCCCGGAATTGATCAGCTTGGTCGCCGGCTTGCCGCGCGCATAGCTCTGCCGCCACAGTGTGCGGTCGCGCGCGACCTCGACCTCCATCGCTTCCGACAGCGCATTGACCACTGAACTCCCGACCCCGTGCAACCCGCCCGAGGTCGCGTACGCCTTGCCGCCGAACTTCCCGCCCGAGTGCAGGGTCGTCAGGATGACCTCCAGCGCGCTGAGATTCCTGAACTTCGGATGCGGATCGACCGGAATGCCGCGGCCATTGTCACGTACCGTGAGCCAATTGTCGGGCTCCAGCGCGACCTCGATGAAGCTGGCGTGGCCGGCCACGGCCTCGTCCATGGAGTTGTCGAGAATCTCGGCGGCGAGGTGATGCAGCGCGGCCTCGTCCGTGCCGCCGATATACATTCCGGGCCGGCGGCGCACCGGCTCCAGCCCCTCCAGAACCTCGATGTCCTTGGCGGAATAGCCGTCAGCCTCCCGTCCCGGGGCTTTTCCCCGCGCCGAGTTGAACAAATCGTTCATGCTGTGTTCCTGAACTTCGCTCGCACCCTAGAGGTCCGCGCGTGACCGACGCAAGCGCGACGCCGGCCTCAGTCGCAGCGGCAGGCGGATTGCTTTCCCGGCGTGCTCACACAGCG
>JBDTFI010000610.1:0-5943 GCA_039938035.1 Acetobacteraceae bacterium
GCTCGACCACCCGGCCGTCGCGCAATGCCTGACCTTCGCCATGCCGCACGCGATGCTGGGTGAGGAGGTCGCCGCCGCCATCGTGCTGGTCGAGGGCGCGAGCGTCGCCGACCACGAGCTGCGCGCCTTCGTCTCCGAGCGCCTCGCGCAGTTCAAGGTGCCGCGCAAGTTCGTCTTCCTACAGGAAATCCCCAAGGGCGCGACCGGCAAGCTCCAACGCATTGGGCTGGCCGAGAAGCTCGGCATCACCGGGTGAAAATCGGCATCTTCGGCGCCGGCGCGATCGGCGGATTTCTGGGCGCGAAGCTCGCCGCCGCCAGGGCCGACGTGACGTTCATCGCGCGCGGGCCGCATCTGGCGGCGATGCGGGCGAACGGCGTGCGGCTGATCAGCGGCGGCGAGACGCTCACGGTGCGGCCCCGCTGCCTCGCCGACGCCGCCGAGGCGGGCGTGCAGGACTACGTGGTGGTGACGCTGAAGGCGCATTCGCTGCCCGCCGCCGCGTCCCGTATCGCGGCGATGATGGGGCCGCGGACCGCGCTGGTGACCGGCATCAACGGTGTTCCCTACTGGTATTTTTACGGCCTTGACGGTCCGCATCGCGACCGGCGGGTGAACGCGGTCGACCCCGACGGAACGCTGTGGGATGTCCTGCCGCCGTCACAGGCGATCGGCTGCGTGGTCTATCCCGCGACCGAAGTCGTCGAGCCGGGGGTGATCGCGCACAGCTACGGCGATCGGTTCTCGCTTGGCGAGCCGGACGGCTCCCGCACGCCCCGCATCGAGGCATTCTCCAAGCTGCTGATCGGCGCCGGCCTGAAGGCGCCGATCCGCCCGCGCATCCGCGACGAAATCTGGGTGAAGCTGTGGGGCAACCTCGCGTTCAACCCGCTTTCGGTGCTGACCCTGGCAACCCTCGACCGCCTGACCGGCGAGCCCGAGCTGCGCGCGCTGTGCAAGGCGATGATGCTGGAGGCCAAGGCGGTGGCCGAAGCACTCGGCACGCGGTTCGCGATCGACGTGGAGCGGCGCATCGACGGCGCGGCCGAAGTGGGCGAGCACAAGACCTCGATGCTGCAGGACCTTGAACGCGGCCGCCCGATGGAGATCGACGCGCTGCTCGGCGCGGTGGTGGAACTGGGCGACGTGGTGGGACGCGAGATGCCGATGTGCCGGGCGGTCCTGGCGCTGGTGCGGGAACGGGCGCGAAGAGCGGGGTGCTACTGACCGCCGGCCGGTAAGTCTCCGTTCACCCTCCGTCGGCAAGGTGGGGGCGTCGCGACGGAGCAGATGATGCCGGATGCGCCAGTTGATCCCACCACCCCCCGATCCTATCCTTCCGACATGGAATCACGGGTCGCCGTGCTCGAACAGATCGCCCGTGGCACCAGCGCGACGCTGGAGCGCATGGAGCGGCGCATGGACCGGCTGGACACCCGGGTGGACGTGATGGGCACCGAACTCCACGACGCCATCAACCGCCTGAGCGTCGAGCATCGCGCCGACTTCCGCTGGCTCACGGGTATCATGCTGGCGGGATTCGGCACGATGATCGGGCTGTTCGGCGGCCTGCTCGGTGTCATGGCGCACGGCTTCCATTGGCTTTGAGTGCGGCCATCGTCTCGGCAGCCGGATGCTGGCGACGGCGGAGCGGGAAGCCGCGCGCCGGGGCCGCACGCAGGCGGTGCTGTTCACCATCCACTTCCAGGCGCCCGGCTTCTAGCCGCGCACGGCTGGCACGAGATCGCCCGCGTCGTCTGCGACCCACCGGGACACACCCGGATCTGCATGAGCAAGCGCCTCGTCCCTACCTCGGCGTGAGGAAGCCCCGCGATCAGTCGCCGACAGCGCGCAGCAGCGGGCGAGAGTCGACGCACAGTTCCTCGTAGACCGACAGGTAATCCTCGGCCATGCGCCGGGCGGTGAAGCGCCGCTCGAACTGGCGACGCACCTGACGGCGATCGAGCTGGCCGAGATTGCCGATCGCCCGGACCGCGGCCGCCTCGTCGGGGACGATAAAGCCGGTCACGCCATGATCGATCACCTCGGGCACCGAGCCGCAAGGGAACGCGATCACCGGCGTGCCGCAGGCCATCGCCTCGATCATGACCAGCCCGAACGGCTCCGGCCAGTCGATCGGGAACAGCAGCGCGGTGGCGCCCGACAGGAATTCCGGCTTCTGGGCGTCGTTGATCTCGCCGATGAACTCCACATGCGGGCTGCGATCGAGCAGCGGCTTGATCTCCTCGTCCCAGTATTTCTTGTCGGCGGCGTCCACCTTCGCCGCGATCTTCAGCTTCACGCCCGCCGCGCCGGCGATGCGGATCGCCTTGTCCACGCCCTTTTCCGGCGAAATCCGGCCGAGGAACGCGAAATAATCCTGCCCGATGGGACGCGGCATCAGCAGCCGCTCCGGCATCCCGTGCAGGACCGTGCGGACCCAGTTCAGCCCCGGGATCGGCCGGCGCTGATCATCGGAGATCGACACGAACGGCGCGTCGGGGAACGTCTCGTAGATCACCTTGAACTCGGGTAGGTCGAGGCGTCCGTGCAGGGTCGTCACGAACGGCGTCGCCTGACGGGAAAACAGCGAGAGCGGGAAATAATCGGTGTGGAAGTGCAGGACGTCGAACTCGTCGGCGCGACGGCGCACCAGTTCCATCATCCGCATGTAGTAGGCGATCCAGTCCTTCACCGTCGGGTCAAGACGAAGTGCCTGATCACGCATCGGCGCCAGTTTGGCGGAAGTGACCGAGTCACCGCTCGCGAACAGCGTGACGTCGTGTCCCATCGCGACGAGTTCTTCTGTCAGCGAGTAGACGACACGTTCCGTTCCGCCGTACAACTTCGGCGGCACCGCCTCGAACAGCGGCGCTATTTGAGCGATACGCATGACTGGCGAACCCCTTCGTCTTCCGGACGGGACAAATTATTCGGTCTAAACTTGGCTTGACTTCGGGACTTTTGCCCCTCTATCAATCATAAGTGATAGGTAGCGAATGTGGCGACATTCCGGCGTCTTGCGGGCCGGCAATGGGCCAGCGGAAAAAAGGAGCCGTGTCCCGATGGGGGACCAAGGTGCGCGTGAACTACCGGCGCTGCGCGGCCGGCCGCTGTCCTTCCTGTTTCATTACGCAAGGCGCCACGCACTGGGCCATCTCACCATCCTGGCCGCGGTGCTCGCCGCCGTCGTGTGCAGCATCTCGACCCAGTATGGGCTGAAGACGCTCATCGACATCGTCGCCGCCGGCCCCCACACCGGTCGGCCGGTGTGGGGCGCCTTCGCGCTGCTATGCGGCCTAGTCGCGGCTGATAACCTGTTCTGGCGGGTCGGCGGCTTCGTCGCCGCGCGCAGCTTCGTCGCCGTCACCGGTGACATCCGCCGCGACCTGTTCGCCCACCTCGCCGGCCACGCACCCGCCTGGTTCGCCGAACGCCTGCCCGGCGCGCTCGGCGGACGGATCAGCGCGACCGCCGACGCCGCCTTCACCGTCGCCAACACCGGCGCCTGGAACGTGCTGCCCCCGATCGTCGCCGTGATCTGCTCGATCCTGTTCATCGGCTCGGTCAACCCGGCGCTCGCCGCCGCGCTGGTGCTCATCGCCGTCGCCCTCGGCGTGCTGATCTTCCACCTCGCCCGCCGCGGCACCCCGCTGCACCGCGCCTACGCGGCCCGCGCCGCCAGCATGGACGGCGAGTTGGTCGACGTGATCGGCAATATCGGCGTGGTCCGCGCCTTCGGCGCCACCTGGAACGAGCGGGTACGCGTCGCCGGCATCGTCGATCGCGAGATGGGCGCCCGCCGCGCCAGCCTGCTCTATCTGGAGCGGCTGCGGCTGGTCCACGCCGTGCTCACCGCCCTCCTGACCGCCGGCGTCGTCGCCGTCGGCATCGTCCTCTGGCAGCACGGCCGCGCCTCGGTCGGCGACATCGTGCTGCTGACCGCGCTCGCCATGACCATCCTGAACTGCACCCGCGATCTGGCGGTCGCGCTGGTCAACCTCACCCAGCACGTCGCCCGGCTGGAGGAGGCGATCGGCGCCCTGCTGACCCCGCACGACCTGCCCGACCGCGCCGACGCCCATCCCCTGCTGCCCGGCCCCGGCCGGGTGGTGTTCGAGGACGTGCGCTTCGCTTATCCCGCCCGCGCCTCCGTGCTGCGCCGCTTCGACCTGACCATCCGCCCCGGCGAGCGCATCGGCCTCGTCGGCCGGTCCGGCGCCGGCAAATCCACCGTGCTCGCGCTGCTCCAGCGGTTCTACGACATCGATTCCGGGCGCATCCTGATCGATGGCCAGGACATAAGCACGATCACCCAAGAGAGCCTGCGCGAGCGGATCGCCGTGGTGCCGCAGGATGTCAGCCTGTTCCACCGCTCGGTGCGCGAAAATCTCCGCTACGCCCGCCCCGACGCGCCTGACGAGGCCGTCCTCGAAGCCGCCGCGACCGCGCGCTGCCGGGAGTTCATCGAGGCGTTGCCCGAGGGGTTCGAGACCATCGTCGGCGATCGCGGGACGAAGCTCTCAGGCGGCCAGCGCCAGCGCCTCGCCATTGCCCGCGCGCTGCTGAAGGACGCGCCGATCCTGCTGTTGGACGAGGCGACCAGCGCGCTCGATTCCGACAGCGAGCGCGCCATCCAGGCGGCGCTGGAGGAACTGATGGAGGGGCGCACGGTGATCGCCGTCGCCCACCGGCTCTCCACCCTCGCCCGCTTCGATCGCATCATCGTCATGGACCAGGGCCACATCATCGACGACGGCGCCCCCGCCGACCTCGCCGCCCGGCCGGGTCCTTACCGCGACCTGCTTCGCACCCAGCTGATGGAGCCGGCCCCAAGGGAGATCCTGCCGGAGGCGGCGTGAGTCGCCTCGTCGTCGTCTCCAACCGCGTCGCCCCGATCACCGAGGGTGAGCCCGCCGCCGGCGGCCTCGCCCTCGGCGTGCTCGACGCGCTGCGCGCCAAGGGCGGCATCTGGTTCGGCTGGAGCGGTGAGGTCGCGACCGGCGAGGTCCTCCCCAATCCCGCCCGTGACGTCGGGCCGATCACGCTCGTCACCATCGGCCTGACAAAGCGCGACTACGACGAGTTCTACCGGGGCTTCGCCAACGGCACCCTCTGGCCCGTCCTGCACTACCAGACCGGGCTCGCCCGCTTCGACTGGGCGGAGTTCGCGGGCTACCGCCGGGTCAACACGCTCTACGCCTGCTCGCTCGCCCCCCTGCTGCGCCCCGACGACGTCGTCTGGGCGCACGACTACCACTTGCTGTGCCTCGCCGAGGCGCTGCGCGCCGCCGGCTGCGCCAACCGCCTGGGCCTCTTCCTCCACACTCCGTTCCCGGAACCCGGCGTGCTGATGACCATCCCCGCGCATGCCGCACTGGTGGAGGCGATGTGCGCCTACGACCTGCTGGGCTTCCAGACCGAGCCCGACCGCACCGCCTTCGTCGACTACGTGCTCCGCCAGGCCGGCGGGCAGGCGCTCGGCGGCGACCGCCTCGCCGCGTTCGGCCGGATCTTGCGCACCGGCGTCTACCCGATCGGCGTCCACGCCGAGGCCGTGCGGGCCGAGGCGGAACTCGCGGCGAACCGGCGCCAGGCGCTGCGGCTGCGCAAGAGCCTCGCCGGGCGGCTCCTGGTGCTCAGCGTCGATCGGCTGGATTACTCCAAGGGCTTGCGCCAACGATTCCAGGCGTTTGAACGCTACTTGCAGGACCACCCGCGCAGCCACGGCCAGGTCGTGTTCACCCAGATCGCGCCACCCTCGCGCGGCGACATCCAGACCTACCGCGAGATCCGCCACGAGCTGGAGGCCGAATCCGGACGGATCAACGGCCGCTTCGCGGAGCTTGACTGGGTGCCGCTGCGCTACCTCAACCGCGCCTTCCCGCGCGCCGTCCTGATGCCGCTCTACGCCGAGGCCCGGGTCGGCCTCGTGACCCCGCT
>JBDTFI010000611.1:0-4168 GCA_039938035.1 Acetobacteraceae bacterium
CATCAAGCAGGCAAGAGGCTTCCGGCAATTCCACCTTCGCGGCATCAACAAGGTCAAAAGCGAATGGGCCATGATCTGCACCGCCCACAACCTCGCAAAACTCACTACCTGAGAAGCAGCGAACCCATGCTCACCATACATCAAGCTGCCAATATGCCACGGCAAGTCGTTACCGGGACAAGCTCCTAGGCCGGCAGTCCGCGCTCGCGCGCCCAGGTGGCGATCGGCTCGCGCAGGCTCGGCGCACCCGCCGCCGAGCGGCGCAGGCTCGCGAGGACGGGGCGAAACTCCCGCAGATCAAGCTCGGCCAGCAACGCCTTCACGGGCAACACGCCGCTCGCCGGCATCGACAGCGTGGCGAGGCCCAGTCCGACCAGCGTCATCGCCTCGAGCGGGCGGCCTCCCGCCTCTCCGCACAGCGATACCGGAACTCCGCGCCCGTCGCGCGCGGCGGCGGCGGCGGCTAAAAGATGGTCCAGCAGGTCGAGAACCGGCGGCGACAGCAGATCGTAGCGCCCAGCCAACGCTGGCGCGCCGCGGTCGGCGGCGAACAGGAACTGCATCAGGTCATTGGAACCGACGGAGACGAAATCCACGACCTTCAGCAGTTCGGGGAGCTGCCAGAGCAGCGCGGGCACCTCCAGCATCGTGCCGATCGCGAGCCGCTCCGGCGCCGGATGGACCCGCCGCGCCTCGGCGAGCAGCAAGGCGTTTGCGGCGCGGAACTCGGCGACCGTGGCGACCATCGGGAACATCACCGACAGCGCCCGCCCGCCGGCCGCCAGCAGCAGGGCGCGCAATTGGCGGCGCAGCACCGCCGGGCGGTCAAGGCCGACACGCAGCGAGCGCCAGCCCATCGCCGGGTTCTCCTCCTCCGGTGCCTCATCGCCAGGCATCATCTTGTCAGCGCCGAGATCGAGGGTGCGAAAGACCACCGGCCGATCACCCGCCGCGTCCATCACGCGCGCATAAAGCGCGGCCTGCTCGGCGACATCCGGGATGGAACCGCGCGCGAGCATGGCGATCTCGGTGCGAAACAGCCCGATCCCGTCGGCGCCGGTGGCGGCGAGCTGGCCCAATTCGAGGCCGAGGCCGACGTTGAGCATGACGTGGACCCGCGTGCCGTCCGCGGTGCAAGCGGGCCGCTCCCGCAGGCCGGCCCATCCGACCTGGCGCAGGCTGCGGGTCAGTAGTGCGCGGGCGTAAACCTGCCGCACCTCGGCATCGGGACGCAGAATGAGGGTGCCCTCGTCACCGTCGAGCACCGCCTCCTCGCCGGTCTCGGCCGCCGCCACGACGCCGCGGGCGCCACCCAGCGCGGGCAGACCCAGCGCACGGGCGACGATCGCGGCGTGACCTGCGGGCGAGCCCTCCTCGATCGCCACGGCGGCGATGCCGCGGGCGTGCCAATCCAGTAATTCCGCGGGGCCAAGGCGGCGGGCCAGCAGGATCGCACCACGCGGCACCTGCGCACGCGGTCCCTCCCCTTCCAATTCGGTGAGGAGCCGCCCGGCAAGGTCTTCAAGGTCCGCCAGGCGCTCGCGCAGGTACGGGTCGGCGATGCGCCGCATCCGGTCGTGCAGTTCCTCGGCGACGCGCGCCGCCGCCGCTTCGGCCGACAGGCCGGCGCGGATTTTCTCCTCGGCGCGGCGCAGCCAGCCGGCGTCGGCGGCGAGCAGGCGGTACGCCTCCAGCACCTCGCGTGAGGCGCCCCCGTCGGCGCCCTCGTCGGGCGCCCGCACGGCGATCAACTCATCCAGTTCGTGTTGCATCCGATCGAACGCGGCGTGCAGCCGCTCGGTCTCGGCCACCGGGTCTTCGGCGAGCAGCCGGCGCGCGACTCGCTGGACCCGATGTAGCACCACCGGGCCAAGCGCGAGGCCGCCGACCAGCGCGATCCCGTGGAACACATGCGGGACCGTCCCCCCCAGCCCCTCGTCCGGGGCATCCGTCGCCCCCATCGCGGCGAGCAGCTCGGCGAGCAGCATCGCGACGGTCTCCAACTCCTCCACCTCCTCCTCGGTGTACCGGCGGACGGCGCGGTTCTGCACCGTCAGCACGCCGAGCGTCCGTCCGGCGCGGCGCACCGGGACGGCGAGCATGGAAGCGAACGGCTCCTCGCCAGTTTCCGAACGGTAGGCGAAGGCCGGATGGTTCTGCGCATCGGGCAGGTTCATCACCTGCCCGCTGGCGGCGCATAGCCCGACGATGCCCTCGCCGACCCGCAGCCGCGTATGGCCGATCGCCGCCGGATTGAGGCCGTGGGTCGCCGCAAGCTCCAGGATGTCGCCGGGGCGGCGCACATAGGCCGAGCAGACCTCGGCCACCAGTTCGGCCGCCATCAGATCGACCAGGTCCGACATCGGCGCTACGCCGCGCGCCATCAGGTCGCGCAGCCGGGCGAGCAGGCGGCGAGGCGAGGCGACCCGCTCAGCCACCAGCTTCGTTCGCCTCGTCGCGGCGGCGATTGAGCGCGGTGGCGGCCTGCTCCAGCAGCTCGGCGATGATCGCCGCGACCGGCTGCTCGGCAATGACCATCCCGACTGATTGGCCGGCCATCACCGAGCCGGCCTCGACGTCGCCGTCGATCACCGCGCGGCGCAGGGCGCCGGCCCAGAAATGCTCGATGTCGAGCTGCGCCGCCTCGCGGGCCACCTCGCCGGCGAGGAAGCGGCGGATCGTCTCGGCCTGGAACTCCAGGAACCGCTGGGTGCCGCCATTGACGAGGCCGCGCACCGGGATCACCGGGAAACGCGGGTCAAGCTGCACCGTCGGCACCGCGTCGCGGGCGTTGGCGCGGATGAACGCCTGCTTGAAGCGCGGATGGGCGATCGATTCCGTGGCGGCGGCGAAGCGCGAGCCAAGCTGCGCTCCGGCGGCCCCCATCTCCAGATACGCGAGGATCGCCTCCCCGCGCCCAAGTCCGCCGGCGACGAACACCGGGACTTCGCGCACATGCGGCAGGATCTCCTGGGCGAGCACGGTCAGCGATACCGGCCCGATATGCCCGCCCGCCTCGGAGCCCTCGATCACCAGCGCATCGACGCCGAGCCGGATCAGTCGGCGTGCCAGCACCAGCGCCGGGGCGAAGCCCATCAGCTTGACCCCGCCGTCCTTGATGGCGCGTACCGCCCCGCCCGAGGGCACGCCGCCCGCCAGCACGATATGCGTCACCCCAGCGCGCAGGCACACCGCGATCAGTTCGTCGAGCGCCGGGTGCATGGTGATGAGGTTGACGCCGAACGGCGCCCGGGTGAGCGCCTGGGTTCCCGCGATCTCGGCGTCGAGCTGGGCGGGGTTCATCGCCCCGCAGGCGATCACGCCGAACCCGCCTGCGTTGGAGATGGCGGCGACCAGATGGCGCTCGCTCACCCAGCTCATCGCCCCGCCCATGATGGCATAGCGGCAGCCGAGGAAGCGGGTCCCGCGCTGCCACAGCGCATGCAGAACCGCCGGCTCAGCCATCGAGACCGTACGCGGTGTGCAGGGCGCGCACCGCCAGTTCGGTGTACTCCGCCGCGATCAGGACGCTCACCTTGATCTCGCTGGTGGAGATCACCTGGATGTTGATCGCCTTGTCGGCGAGCGCCTGGAACATGGTGTTCGCCACCCCCGCGTGGCTGCGCATCCCGACGCCGACCACGCTGATCTTGGCGACATTGGGATCGGCCAGGATTTCCGCGTACCCCACCTGGGCGCGCACCGCATCGAGGGCGACTCGCGCGCGCGGCAAGTCGGCCGTGCCGACGGTGAACGTCAGGTCCGTCGTGTCGTCGGCGGAAACGTTCTGCACGATCATGTCGACATTGACGTTATGCTCGGCCAGCGTGCCGAACAGGGCGGCGGCGATGCCGGGCCGGTCGGGCACGCGCTTGACGGTGATCTTCGCCTCGTCGCGCGAATAGGCGATGCCGGCGACGTTCTGCTTTTCCACGATCTCGTCCTCATCCACCACGAGCGTTCCAGGCAGGTCTTCGAAGCTCGACAGCACCTGCACGCGGACCCGTTCGTTCATCGCCAGTTCGACGCTGCGGGTCTGCAAGACCTTGGCCCCGACCGAAGCCAGTTCCAGCATTTCCTCATAGGCGATCTTTTCGAGTTTGCGCGCCCTGGCGACGATTCGTGGGTCGGTCGTATAGATACCATCGACGTCGGTATAGATGTCGCA
>JBDTFI010000612.1:0-5632 GCA_039938035.1 Acetobacteraceae bacterium
TTGTTGTTGGCCAGCAGCGCGCCGAGGAGCGCCTGCTCCGCTTGCAGGTTCGACGGCGGCAGGCGCTGCGACAGGCCGAGGAGGGGAGAATCGATGTTCACGCCCGGCGCAGTCTACGTCGCGCCGCGGCCGAGCGCACGCGCCAGTCCTGTGGACTACTGTGGATAGCGGGGGCGGATTGGCTGATGTGTCATTTTCCGATCACGGGTTAACGATTTATCTCCGATTTTCATTTGGCAGACGCGGGTTTCCTGCTATTCCGGAAGTTAATGCGGGAGGAATGTTGCCATGACTGACTACGCTTGGTTCCCCGTTACCCAACCGGCTCCCGGGTTCAATCAGTGGAACCCGACGGGCAATTGGACGGACGGCGCGTTTTGGGCGAACGCCACGACCATCACCAATCCGCCGACGACAGGCACCGTGCCGGGGCCGTCGGACAGTGCCTACATCGTCTCCGCGAACGCCCCTTCATTCTTCATCCCGGCGGGTTACTCACTGCCCCCGTACAACGTCACCGTTACGCTTGATACCAGCCAGACGGTCTCGACGCTCGGTCTCGCGCAGTTCGTGTTTTTCGCTCCTCCGCCCATGCCTCCCGTCGTCGATATCTCCGCCGGCTCGCTCGATGTCACCGGCGCAATCCTTGATAACTTCTCGAAGACCTTCCCGGCGCCCGTCGGCAACCAGACGTTCACCGGCGGCGGGACGATCGAGCTTGACACCGCCGGGCGGCTCGAGGTCGGCACCACGATCGGCACCGCGATCACCATCACCTTCAACGACGCCTCCGGCGATACCGTGGTGCTGGACGGCGTGACTCCCACGCCGGCAGATGTCGTCGGCGGCACGTTCACGAGCTTCCAAGGCAGCAACGCGATCGACCTGCCCAACATCGTCTTCGCCAGCGCCGTCCTCACCTCGTACGACCCAGTCTCCGGCGCGCTCATCCTGACGGATGGGGGCGCCTCCACGGTGCAGATGACCGTCATGGAAGGCGTCGGCGGCCCAGGGGTCAGGCTGGCCCCGGACGCCGGTACCGGCACGGAAATCCTCGTCACCTGCTTCGTCGAGGGCACCCGCATCCTGTCGCCTCGCGGCGAGGTCGCGGTCGAGCGGCTGAGCGAGGGTGATCTCGTCTCGGTGTTCGAGGACGGCGTTCAGGTGCAGCGCCCGGTGCGCTGGATCGGCCGCCGCCGCATCGACATAGGCGCCCATCCGCAGCCCGATCTGGTCCGCCCCATCCGCATCCGCCAAGGCGCCTGCGCCGAGAACGTCCCGCGTCGCGACCTGCTGGTCTCGCCCGATCACGCGATCCTCCTCGACGGCGTGCTGATCCCGGCGCGGCTGCTGGTGAATGGGGCGACGATCGTCCAGGACGCCACGCCGGAATCCGTCCACTACTGCCACGTCGAACTCGACCGCCATTCCGTGCTGCTCGCCGAGGGACTGGCCACCGAAAGCTACCTCGACACCGGCAACCGCGCCGTGTTCGAGAACGCCGACCTCGCGACGATCGCGCACCCGGACCTCGCGGCGCATCGCCCGCGCAGCTGGGACGCCGATGCCTGCGCCCCGCTCGCCACCGATCCGGCGCGGGTCGAACCGATCTGGCGCCGCCTCGCCGAGCGTGCCATGACCCTCGGCCACGACGCGCCCGCCCTGCCGGTCGTGCCCGAGGCGTCCGAGTTATGGCTGGAGGTCGACGGACATCCGGCTTCCCTGATGGACGCCGAGGCGGGGCGCCACATCTTCGTGCTGCCGCACGGCGCGACTTCGGTGCGGCTGCGGTCCGGCGCTTTCCGCCCGTCCGATCGGCTGCCGTGGCTGGATGACCGCCGACGGCTTGGCGTGGCCGTCGGGCGGATCGTGCTACATGGATCGGACGGCGCGCAGGACCTCTCCGTGGACGACCCGGCGTTGGCGGAGGGCTGGTGGGACGCCGAGCGGGACGGGTCGCGTCTGGCCCGCTGGACCGACGGCAACGCCCAACTGAGGCTTCCGGCCGCAACCCGCCTCGTCGAGATCCATCTCGCCGGCGCTGTCTAGAGAACGAACGAGCGCTCGCAATCGCCTCGGCAGGCGGTGTACCTCAAGCACGAGGTTCGTAACGCACTGTAACTCACTGTTACAGGCGGTTACAGAAATTTGATAATTGATTATTATGATTCCTCTCGTGCAACCTGCGATGGTAGGCGATTGCTGGCGGCGCGCCTTTGCCAAGCCGGCGGTGGCAGACGCGGAATGAACCGCGCTGCCCTGGGGAGGCCGCGTCATGGCTTGCACACCGCTCGCGATCCAGGCTGGGCTGTTTTTCAACAACACGCAGGGAGTCTGGAACAATTTCAACGAGGCGCCGGTCGCAGGCAAGTCGGCCGCCTATAGCGGCGGCACGCTGACGGTCACCGGGCCGAACGGATCCACGTTCTTCACTCCGGTCGCCAATCAGGCGGTGCGCCACAAATTCTTCGGCACCGGCAATTTCATGGCGGTGCTTTTCGTCGACACCTCCGCCGGCCTCGGCACCCGCACGATGCTGATCGTCGACTTCACCGCGCCCTCGATCACGACGCAGCAGGTGATCAACGTCCTCGCCGACAGCACGGATACGCTGCCGTTCCTCCAGTTCAGCGCGGGCAGCGGCGCGGCCTGCCTGGTCGGGGCGGCGACCTCCTCGGGCATCGCCGGGCTCGCGATCTTTCGCAGCGACAAGGGCACGCTGCTCTGCGCAGGCCCCGGTGGACCCTACATGCCGAGCGGGCAGGTCATCGGGGAGGCGACCGCAGCGGCCGTGCAGATCAAGGACGGCGGCACGATCATCGGCGGGCCGTGCCCGTTCCCGGCGGGCCAGCTTCAGGTGCAGCCGAACGCGCAGAGCTTTCCCGACGTGAAGCTCGGCGGCTGTCCGCAGCCGCCATCGACCCGAACGTTCACGCTCAGGAATGTCGGCACCGACTGCATCGACGTGAACGCAATCGGCGCCGCCGCTCCGTACAGCGTGACCGCGCAGAGCCAGGCGTTTCCCGCCGACCTCAACCCCGGCCAGAGCATGACGGTCACCGTGACCTTCGCCCCAGGCGCGGTCGGCAGCTTCAACAACGTGAACCTGCCGATCACCCGCACCCCGGCCAAAGGCGACAGCCAGCTGACCTGCTCGGGCAAGGCGGTCACCGCGCTTCCCGCTTTCACGGCGACGCCGGGGGTGATCGATTTCGGCCATATCCTGGTCCACACCACCGCCGGCCCAGACACCATCTCGATCAAGAACACCGGCGACGTGGCGATCGCGATCAGCGTCCCCGGCGCGCCGGCCGGGTCGCCCTTCCAGTGGGCCGGCTTCAACGGCACGATCAATTGCGGCCAGACGCAGCCGATCGGCGTCACCTTCACGCCGCAGATCGAAGGCGCCGCCGGGCCGCAGATCGTCAGCGTCATCGCCACGCCAGGCGGGACCAAGACTGTCACCCTGCAAGGCGAGGGCTGCATCCCGAACGCGGTGATCGGCGTTCCGCCGGCGCCGTTCCCCGCCTACACCGACGTCCGCCAGAGCTACCGGATGGTGCGCTTCATCACCATCGGCAACACCGGCGACGGGCCGCTGACCTTCACCGCCAGCCTGTCCGGCCCCGACGCCGCTTTGTTCGGCATCATGAAAACGTCGAACTCGATCACCGACGTCGTCGCCTCGCTGGCCTTCCCCCCGGTGCTGCCGGTCCAGCCCTGCGGCGGTGCCGCCGGGCCGGGCGAGGTGCAGGTCGCGGTGGCGTTCTTCGCCGATCCAACGCACGGCCTGGTGCCGGCGAACGCGACGCTGACGATCGACAACCACAACGACCCGAACGCGCCACCCTCGTTCACCTTCGCGCTCGCCGCGAACATCGTCGCCGGCAACGTGGTCGATGTCGCGGCGGTGTTCGACAAATCGGGGAGCATGGGCCAGGCTATACCGGGCGGCGGCACGAAGACCGACGCGGCGGTCCAGGCCGGGCAGTTGCTCGTGCAACTTATCCCGCCGGACCTGGGAAACCGGGCCGGGGTGACGCGATTCAGCACCACCGCCGACAGCTACCAGTTGATGCAGCCGGTGACGACGGCCGATCAGACAGCAATCGCCGGACAGATCAACGCCGGCAATCTCGCCCCCGCCGGGAACACCGCGATCGCCGCCGGGGCGATGGAGGGTTTGAAGCAGTTTCTGGTGCCCCGCGGCGGTCCGATCCCGCCGACCCTGAGCAAGTCGATGATCGTGCTCACCGACGGCATGGACAACACCGCCTACCTCAATCCCGATGACAACAAATACTACAGTGTCACCGGCATCGAGGCACTGAACCCGACGCCGCCGCCCAACACCGTCGCCACCAACCCGTTCGCGCCGCCCGGCGACGTCAAGGTGTTCGCGGTCGGCCTCGGCACCGGCCAGGATATCGACACCAATCAGCTGGCGATCCTGTCCAGCGGCGCCGGTGGCAAGTTCCTCGTAGCCGACCCGACCTCGCCCAAGGTCGCCTACCAGCTGATGAAGTACTTCACCCAAATCTACATGGACATGGTCGACTTCGCGACAATCAAGGACCCGGATTTCGTGATCTATCCCGGCCAGACCAATGCGGTCGAATTCGACCTGCTGCGCGGCGATGTCGGCGCGATGGTGGTGATGTACGACCTCAAGGGAATCCGGCTGCCGTTCTATCTGGAGAGCCCGAAGGGCGAGGTCGTCGACGCCAATTTCGTGCCGCCGGGATTTCAGCTGCGAAGCGGCTTCACCAATACCTCTCGCTTCCTCGATTTCCGGCTCCCGTCCGGCGAGCCAGACCGCTACGCCGGTCGCTGGAAGGTCGTCATCCGTCATGACGGCCAGGCGTGCCGGGGCCGGCCGTTGCAGGGAGATCACAAGCAACTGGGGTTCACGCCGCGCGACTGTCAGAAGACGAAAGACCCGATCGAGTACGGCATCGCCATTGGCGCCGGGTCCAACTTCCGCCTGCAAGCCTACGTGACGCCCGGCCCGGTCAAGGTCGGCGATCCCATCCTGCTCAGCGGCGTGGTGAGCGAGGCGCAATTGCCGGTGCTCGGTTGCACCGTCACCGTCGAGGCCGTCGCGCCTGGGGGACAGAGCTGGAACCTGACGCTCGCCGATGATGGCGCGCACCAGGATGGCGGAGCCGACGACGGCGAATACGCCAAACTCTTCACCAACACCGCGATCGCCGGCAGCTACGTCTTCACCTTCCGCGCCACCGGCTACAGCCACGACAAGGAGGCGGTGACGCGCGAGACCGTGCTCTCGAAATACGTCGAGGGCTGGTTGAAGCCACCGCCACGCGGCGGCGGCGCTCCCGGCGGCGACGATGCATGCTGCGAGCGTCTACTGCATCTGCTCGAGCGCCAGACCCGGCTGCTCGCGCAACTGGTGAAGGAGGAGGAACGCGAGAGGGGCTAAGCCCTCGCGGAGTGCGGCGGCCGCGCTACCGCGACCGCCGCAATTCCGACACCGGGTTCGACGCCGTATCCGTCGCGTTCGCCATGCGCCGCTCCGTCGTGGTCACGTAATCCCGCGTTAGCGGCACCGCTGTTTGCTCGTGCGCGAGCTGCATTTGGAAGATCATCATGTTCTCCCGCCGAAAGGATA
>JBDTFI010000613.1:0-3308 GCA_039938035.1 Acetobacteraceae bacterium
GCCGAAATTGCATAGTCCACGCTCGGACTTTTGGCGTCTGGGGCCGAAATCAGACGTTTTCCCAACGCCCGAAAGCCGCTGATCCGGCTTCGGGCGTGATCCGGACACACTCATCCCGTCGTGAGCAACCTCGGCAGACGGATCAGATTGTAAGCCGCGGCCTTCAACGCAAATATCCAGCCGACCCGCGGCAGGCCCCGGAACTTCGTCTGCGCCATCGCGCCGACCTCCTTGATCCAGCCATTCGCCTCCTCGATCCGCTTGCGAATGACTTGGCTTGTCCGGTAGCCATCGTGGCGCGTCGTGCGGCCGTCGATATTCGAGCCGCGATGCGCGGTGATGTTCCGGGCGACGTGCGGGGTCACGTTCAACGCGCGCGCGGCCGCGACAAACGCCGCCGTGTCGTAGTTCTTATCCGCACCGACCGTCTTCTTGGCCGCGGCGGGCAGCGCGCCCAGCATGTCCAGCGCCGCCTCTGGCTCCGCCGTCCCGGTCGCCAGCGTTAGCCGCGCATCCACGATCAGCCCATTTCGGTTTTCCATCAGCAAATGACCAGTGAAGCCCATCTTGGATTCATGGCCGCCGGATTTCCGGGCTAGCCGCGCATCCGAATCGGTGATCGAGGCGTGCGTCTCGTTCGACCTCTTCTCCCCCCGGAAGTTCCGCTCACCGTTTCGTCCGGGTGCCGGCGCTTGGTCGTTGCCGTCCTTGCAGCGGAAGCTCTTCATGCTCGCCCATGCCTTTATGAGGGTACCGTCGACCGAGAAATGCTCGTCCGACACCAAAGCTTGCACCCGGGGCAGGTTCAGCACAGCCGACATGAACGCCGCCGCGATGTCGCCTTCCAGCAAACGGTCGCGGTTCTTGCTGAAAACAGTCGGCACCCAGACCGGATCGTCCACCGAAAGCCCGACGAACCACCGGAACAAGAGGCTGTAGTTGAGTTGCTCCATAAGCTGCCGCTCCGATCGGATCGTGTAGAAGGCTTGCAGCAGCAGCGCCCGCAGCAGTTGCTCGGGCGGGATCGAGGGGCGACCGTTCTCGGAATAGAGACGGGCGAACTGCGCGTCGAGTGCTGTCAAGGCGTCGTCGGCCAGCATGCGGATCGCCCGCAGCGGGTGGTTCTTGGGGATACCGCTCTCGGGCCGGACGTAGCTGAAAAGTCCGTCCCGTCGCTCGTCAAAACCGCGCATTCTGGCCGCCCTGAGGATGTCGATCCGATGGCTATCGAATCCCATGCGCCCGCGTCGGGGCAACGGGTTTTTCAGCAGCCTGTTAGGCAGCCAGTCGTCGAGCACCTGCTCCTCGGTGTAGTCCGACAGTTCAGCGAGGGCCTCGTCGTATTCCTCTAGCTCGATGGCCACGACACGTCGGGCGGCTTTCATTTGCCGGCTCATGATCTCCGCCACTTGAGGACGAAGGCTCGGGCTGTCGGCCAATCGGTCAATCAGCGTCGCGCGCTCCCGCACGATCGTCGCTCGCCACCCCGGACGCGGTTCGGCCGCCGGGGAGGATTGCAGCTTCAGGAGATGCTCGATGATGGTGCCGATCCGGCTGGCCACCTCACTGCGCTCGGACCGGCCCAACGTCTCGACCTCCTCAGCAACATTCTCCCAATCGACAGTCAGGTTGGCGCCCGAGCGTGCGGCGGCGCGCAATGCTTCCGCCTGCTCGCGTGTCCACTGGAAGAAATCCTGCTCGTACCCGACCATGCCTCGATTATGCGCCTTCTATCCTCACGGTTCCACCCGCAGACCCGATTTCGTCGTTGCACCGGTTGGCTTGGGTCGGCGATGCTGCGACGTTCTGGCGAGGAGCCTACCATGGCATTCGGCCGATCCGCCGTACTGGCCTGTGCGCTGCTCGCGGCGTCACCCGCTCGCGCGGCCGATCTGTCCGCGGCCCAGGCAGCGGCGTTGGAGGCGCAGCTGCACAATTGGCTCTCCTCCTTGCTCGAACCGGCCTTCGCGTTACCTGCCCGGCCGGTGCAACTCACCGCCGATGGCGATCACCTGGACGTCGTGCTTTTCGTTCCGGGGCTTGAGGGCAATGCCACCGCCGTCGCCCGACCGGGTGAACTCGGAACCTGGCTGGTGTCGGATATCCACATGCCGACACCAGCGAGCGTGTCGTTCGAACTGCCGATCAAGGACGGCAAACGCATCAACCAACACACGGGTTGGACGATCGGCGAGCAGCAAGGCCGCATGGTGGTCAATCCGGCACTCGGCGTTGTGACCAGCTCCAGTTTCGCCCTGCACGGGGTCGATGTCCGATCCGACTCCGAACTCGGCCATTCGCGAACCCACTACGATAGCTACGCGGGCGAATCCGCCGCCACGCCGACGGGGAATGGACGGCTGAACATCACGCAGAGCGCGCGGGCCGAGGGTATGACGGTGCACTCGGAGACGGATGACAAACCGCCCTTCGATCTGACCGTGCGGAGGTTTTCGGGGCACGGCGATCTGACCGGTGTGGATCCCGCGCGGGCTGGCCGGGCGTTCGCGGCCTCGGTCAAGCTGGTAGCGGCGACAATGGCGGCGGCCTCGACAATGAATACGCCGCATGATCCGAAGCAGCTGCCGCCGATGGACCGCGAGGCGGTCCGCGCCCTGCTCGTCGCGCTCAACGATTTGGCGGTAAGCGGCCAGATCGTGGAAACCGCCGACGACCTGTCGCTGCGGGGTTTGGACCAGGAGGTGACGCTCGCGCACGCAGCCATCGGCCTGGGCGTCGAAGCGCCCGGAGGCATGCTGCGCGCGTCGATCAAGCTGGCGATGGACGGCTTCGGTGCGCCGCAGCTGCCACAGCAATACGCGGGCTTCGTGCCCAGGCGCATCGCGCTGGAGCCCATGATCTCCGGCATCCACACGACGGATCTCAATGCGCTGTTGATGGCGGCAACCGAACCCGAGGCGAAGCCGCAGGCGATGGCCCCGGCGATCGCCAAGATATTCGCTGACGGCGGCGTCACCGTCGGGCTGGAGAACGTGCGGATCGAGACGGCCGAGACGACGCTCAGCGGGGCGACCGAGGTGCGGCTATCGGGGCCGCAAAGCTGGCAGGGCGTCGCCAGGGTACGGGCGAGCGGTTTCGATGCCCTGATGGATCGCATCAAGGCCGACCCGACGCTGTCCCAGGCGCTGCCGTTCCTGGTCCTCGCCCGCGGGCTGGCCAAGCCCGACGGCGACGGGCTCGCGTGGGACATCGCGTTCGACGAAACGAAGAAGGTCGTTGTCAACGGAACCGATCTGTCGCGGATCGCCGGCGGCGGTGGGCAGCGTCAGTAGCCGGCCGTCGCCCGC
>JBDTFI010000614.1:0-10479 GCA_039938035.1 Acetobacteraceae bacterium
TGCCCCGCGATATCGAACGCCGTCCCGTGGTCGGGCGAGGTACGCACGATCGGCAGGCCCAGCGTGACATTCACCCCGAGGCGCATGTCGAGCGTCTTCAGCGGGATCAGCGCCTGGTCGTGGTACATGCAGATCGCGGCATCGTAGCGCGTCCGTGCCGCCTCGGTGAACATCGTGTCGGGCGGCCAGGGGCCGGAGACGTCGATGCCGTCGGCTCGCAAGGAGGCGATCGCCGGGGCGATGATCGTTGTCTCCTCCTGTCCCAACGCACCGCCCTCGCCGGCATGCGGATTGAGGCCCGCGATAGCGAGGCGGGGGCGATCGATGCCGAAATCGTCGCGCAAGGCCGCGTGCGTGGTGCGCGTGGCGGCGACGATGGCCTCGGTGCTCAGCATCCCCAGCGCGTCCCGCAGAGAGACATGCACGGTGACCGGCACGACGCGCAGCAGGGGGCTCGCCAGCATCATCACCTCTCGCCCCGGTACGCCAGTCAGCGCGGCAAGGAACTCGGTGTGTCCGGGATAGCGGAAGCCGGCGCTGTACAGCGTGGACTTGCTGATCGGATTGGTGACGACCCCGCCCGCCGCCCCGGCTTGCGCCAGCTGTGTCGCCAGTTCGATAGACGCGATCACGGCGGACGCGTTCGATGCGATCGGGTGGCCCGGCGTGCTTGGTGCGAGAAGCCGGACCGGCACGACCGGCAGCGCCACGGGAAAGACTGAAGCGGCGGCGCGGAGGTCCGCGATCTCCGCGATGGGCACATCGAACCGCAAGGCACGGGCGATGTCGCGGAGCCGATCCGGGTCGTCCAGTGCCGCGAAGCACGGACCCTCGCGCAACGTCTGCCAGGCGCGCAATGTCAACTCGCCGCCGATTCCCGCGGGCTCGCCCATGGTCAGAGCAAGTGGTCGTGTCATCCCCGAGCAGCCCACTACTTCCTCCACACCGGAGGCGCCACCGCGCCCACCTGCTCGGTGATCCGCCGATATGCCTCCGGCCTGCGGTGCTTGTCGAAAGCGAAGATCGTGGTGCGGCCGAGCACGCACATCTCCAGGTTGAGATCGGCGGTGATCAGCTCGTCATCCCATGTCCCGGCCTGGGCGATGATCTCGCCCTGTGGATTGACGATGATGGAGTGGCCGAACAGCTCGCACCCGTCTTCCGTCCCCGCTTTCGCGGTCGCCACGGCGAAGCAGGCGTTCTGGTAGCACCCGGCCTGGATCGACAGGTGCGAGTGGAACACGCGCAGGTGATGCGCCTCGAACCCACCTGCCTCCTGGTTCAGGCTGGGCGTATTGTAGCCGAGCATCACCAGTTCCACGCCTTGCAGGCCGAGCACGCGCCACGCCTCGGGCCAGCGGCGGTCGTTGCAGATCATCAGGCCCGCGTTGACGCCGTCGAGATTGCCCAGCGGCGCGCGGATGACCGGGAAGCCGAGATCGCCGACCTCGAAATACCGCTTCTCCAAATGCTGCACCTTGCGCCCTGGGTTGAACTCGGCGTGGCCGGGAAGATGCACCTTCCGGTACTTCAGCAGGATGTCGCCCTGGGGGTTCACGAGGATCGCCGTGTTGAAGCGACGGCGTCGTCCGGCGTCCTCGGCGATCTCGGCGTAGCCAAGGTGGAAGCCGATGCCGAAGTGCCGCGCCGCCTCGAATAAGGGCGCGGTCTCGTTGGAGGGCATCGCCGTCTCGAACCAGTGATCGGCATCCTCGATCCGCTCGTGATAGTGGCGGGGAAAGAAGGTGGTCAAAGCAAGCTCGGGAAAGACCACCAGCTCCACCCCGCGCCCGTGCGCACGCTCCATCAGCCGGACCATGCGCGCGACGGCGACCTCGCGGGGCTCCGCCTTCTGGATCGGGCCGAGCTGGGCGGCGGCAACGACGATGGTTCGGCTCATTTCACCCTCATCCACATCAACACCGGGCTGACCGAGACCGTGACGACCTGGCGCCTGTGATCCTCGCTCCACCGGCTCGTATAATGCACGTCCATCGCACCCATGTCGGCCGCGCAGATGAACTGGAACGCCAGCGGGCCGCCGGCTAGGACCTTGATCCGCTCCAGCTTCGCGTCCGGCGGGAGGCGCGCCGCGACCAGCGCGAGCGTGCGGGGATCGCGGCAGCCGGGCGGAACGACCTCGCGGCGCAGATGGATGACCACGGCCGCGAATGCGCCCGCGCCGGCGAGTGCACCAGCGGCCAGGAATAGCCACCGCCGCCGCATGGCATCCTCATCGCGTCTGGCGCGGCACGAACCGGCCGGTGCCCGGCGTGGCAAGCACGCTTGTCCCATCCCAGATCAGGCGTCCGCGCAGCACTGTGGCGGCGACGCGGGCGCGCATCGCGCGGCCGTGATAGGGCGACCAGCGCAGCTCCGGTCGATCGACGATGCTCGCCTCATCGAACGGGAAGCGGCCCGGCTCCAGCACCGCGATGTCGCAGTCCGCCCCGACGCGGAGCGCGCCCTTCTTGGGGAACAGCCCGTGCAGCCGCGCGGTGCGCTCGGCGCAGAAGCGGGCCATCAGGGTGGGCGACAGGCCTCGCTCGTCGAGCAAAGTGTACATGAGCGGCGCGAAGCTTTGCAGCCCGATCAGCCCGGCGCCGCATTTGAAGATGTCAGGATCGCGCTTGCGGTCGATCGGCCAGGGCGCGTGGTCGGTGGATATATAGGCGATCTGGTCGGCCAGCAGGGCCTCCCACATGCGCGGGATCTCGGCGGCCTCGCGGAACGGCGGGTTGCACTTGCCGCGGCCGCCGAGGCGGACGATGTCGTCCTCGGTCATGCAGAGATAATGGATGCATGCCTCGCCGGTGGCGTTGAAGCCATCACGCCCGCCATCGCGGCGGAACGCGGCGGCGATGTGGAAGCCACGCGCCAATGAGGAGTGGGCGATATGGATATGCGCGCCCGCCTCGCGTCCCATCTCGAAGATGGCGAAGTCGGCCATCGTCTCGACCACGGGCGGGCGGGTGCGGCAGTGCATGATCGGCTCGGTGCGCCCGGAGGCGAGCGCGTCCGCGCTCAGTGCCTCGACCAGTTCCTGATCCTCGTTGTGGATGGCGACCGGCAGGCCGGTTCGGCCGATGGCGCGGAAAGCGGCGAGCATCGTGGGATTGTCGATGCGTGGGAAGCGGACCGCGTCGTACTCGGAGGTCGAAAGCTTGAACGCGGAGATGCCGGCGGCCGCTAGTTCGGGGATCGCGTCCAGGCCGCCGGTCTTGGTGATGGTGCCGTAGAGCGCCATGTCGACATGCGCGGTGCGCGCTACCCAGCCGAGCTTGTCGGCGAGCTTGGCGGCATCGGTGACGGGATGCGGGACGTCATACGGCATGTCGCAGCATGTGGTGACCCCGCCGGCGGCGGCGCTGCGCGTGGCGCCCTCGATGCCCTCCCAGCCGATCGCCGAGGAAGTGTGCATGTGCCCGTCCACCAGGCCGGGCAGCAGCAGCCTGCCGGTGAAGTCGACAATTTCGGCGGCGGGTGGCGGCGTGCCCTGACCGATGGCGGCGATGGTCTCGCCCCGCGCGGCTATGTAGCCGTGATGCAGGATGGAGTCGCCGGAGACGACGTCGCCCAGGAACACGCGGTCGAACTGCTGCGACACTTATATATGTATCCCTATCCCGACACCGTCATGGCCGGAACAAGTCCGGCCATGACGCCGATGCGGCGGCCTGCTTGCCGCCCTGGGTTCGCGACCTTACGAAGGCCGGACCGTAGCGTCCACCGTTCGAGGTTCCGCATGAAGTTGCATGAAGTCCGGGTCCACCCGTCCAAGGAGACCCTCGCACGCGAGGATCAGCTTGCCTGGAAGATCGCCGCCGTCGCCGCCGACAAGGTCGCGGTGGAGCGCGAGGTCGGCGCGATGATCGTCAACCGCATGATCGACAACGCCGCCGTCGCGATCGCCGCGATCAACCGCCATCCGGTGGTCTCGGCACGCGACGCCGCGCTCGGCCATGCACGCCACGACGGCGCGACGGTGTTCGGCGCCCCAGCGCGGGTGCGGGTCAGCCCGGAATGGGCGGCATGGGCGAACGGGACGGCGGTGCGGGAACTCGATATGCACGACACGTTCCTCGCCGCCGATTACTCTCATCCGGGCGACAACATCCCGCCGATCCTGGCGGTCGCGCAGATGATGGAACGCTCCGGACGCGACCTGATCCGCGGCATCGCGACCGGATACGAGATTCAGATCGATCTCGTTCGCGCGGTCTGCCTGCACGCGCACAAGATTGACCACATCACCCACCTTTGCCCGGCGCAGGCGGCCGGCATCGGCACGCTGCTGCGTCTGTCGACCGAGACGATCTACCAGGCGGTGCAACAGGCGGTGCACGTCAGCGTCACCACGCGCCAGTCCCGCAAAGGCGAGATCAGTTCCTGGAAGGCGTTTGCCCCGGCCCATGCCGGCAAGCTGGCGGTCGAGGCGGTTGATCGGGCGATGCGCGGCGAGGGGGCGCCGAGCCCCATCTACGAAGGCGAGGACAGCGTCATCGCCTGGGTGCTGGACGGCAAGGACGCCGTCTATCATGTCCCGCTGCCCGAGCCGGGGGAGGCGAAACGCGCCATCCTCGACAGCTTCACCAAGGAACATAGCGCCGAGTACCAGTCGCAGGCGCTGATCGACCTCGCATTCCGGATGCGCGAGCGGCTGCCCGACCTGGAGCAGGTGGAGCGGATCGTCATCCACACGAGCCACCACACGCATTACGTGATCGGCACCGGAGCCAACGATCCGCAGAAGATGGATCCCAAGGCGAGCCGGGAGACGTTGGACCACTCGATCATGTACATCCTCGCCGTTGCCTTGCAGGACGGCCGCTGGCACCACGTCGACAGCTACGCTCCGCGTCGTGCCGGCCGGGTCGACACCGTGCGGTTGTGGCACAAGATCGAGACCCGCGAGGACCCCGAGTGGACCCGGCGGTACCATGCCACCGACCCGAACGAGCTGGCCTTCGGTGGCCGCGTCGAGGTGTTCCTGCGGGACGGCACGAAGATCGAGGACGAGTTGGGCGTTGCCAACGCGCATCCGAACGGCGCACGTCCGTTCGGGCGCGACGACTACATCCGCAAGTTCCGGGAGCTGACCGATGGAATCGTCTCGACGCGCGAAGCGAACCGCTTCCTCGACGTGGTGCAGGACCTGCCGCGACTTGCCGCCGGGGAGCTGGACGCCTTGAACGTCGCATTGCCGGCGGGACGGCTGAGCGAGGGCAAACCAGGAATTTTCTGAGCAGGAGGAGCAACACGACATGAGCGACACCCAGACAGCGCCCCAGCAGGGCGCCAACCGGCCCAAGAAGTCCGTCGCGCTGTCGGGCGTGGTGGCGGGCAACACGGCGCTGTGCAGCGTCGGGCGCACCGGCAACGACCTCCACTATCGGGGCTACGACATCCTCGACATCGCCGCGGCGGCCGAGTTTGAGGAGATCGCGCATCTCCTGGTCCACGGCACCCTCCCCAATGCCGCGGAGCTGCGGGCCTACAAGCAGAAGTTGCGCGCATTACGCGGCTTGCCCGCTTCGGTGAAGGATGCGCTCCAGGCGCTTCCCGCCGCGTCGCATCCGATGGACGTGATGCGGACCGGCGTCTCCGCGCTGGGGTGCGTGCTGCCGGAGAAGGACGACCACAACAGCCCCGGGGCGCGCGACATCGCCGATCGGCTGATGGCTTCGCTCGGGTCGATGCTCCTCTACTGGTATCACTATGCGTACAACGGCCGCGTGATCGACGTGGAGACCGACGACGACACGATTGGTGGCCATTTCCTCCACCTGCTGCACGGCGAGGAGCCGCCGGAGACCTGGGTGCGGGCGATGGACACGTCGCTTAACCTCTACGCGGAACATGAGTTCAACGCCTCGACCTTCGCCTGTCGCGTGGTGGCGGGCACAGGATCGGACATGTATTCGGCGATTACCGCCGGGATCGGCGCGCTTCGCGGGCCCAAGCACGGCGGCGCCAACGAGGTCGCCTTCGAGATTCAGAAGCGGTACGACACCCCCGAGGAGGCCGAGGCGGACATTCGCAAGCGGGTGGCGGCGCATGAAGTGGTCATCGGCTTCGGCCACCCCGTTTATACGGTCTCCGATCCGCGCAACAAGGTCATCAAGGAGGTGGCGCGGCGCTTGTCGGCCGAGGCTGGTTCCATGAAGATGTTCGACATCGCCGATCGGATCGAGGCGGTGATGGCCGACGCCAAGGGTATGTTCGCCAACCTCGATTGGTTCAGTGCCGTCAGCTACCACATGCTCGGCGTGCCGACCGCGATGTTCACCCCGATCTTCGTCATCGCGCGGACCGCCGGCTGGAGTGCGCACGTCATCGAGCAGCGCATCGACGGCAAGATCATCCGGCCCACCGCGAACTACATCGGACCCGACGATGCGCGCTTCGTGCCTCTGAAGGACCGACGCTGAAGCACGCCGCCAAACGACGCGAATCGGGTGCCGTGCGTCGCGCGATGCGCGTCGCGGTCACAAATGCAGGAATTTTTCGTTGAAACCGCGAAGAAACGGTTGCTTTTTGTTGACACGCATCATCTGGAAGCGAGATAGCGAAGAACGCATGCACGCGCGCGATTCGTAACTTGACGGCGCGACGCGCACGGGCCTGCGGAGTCCTAGTAGGAGTTTTCCGAGGTGAGCACAGAAGACGGCACCAACGACAAGCCGCGCGCGCAGCCGATGGCGATGCGGGCGGGTACTCGCAAAACCACTGGCCGCAAGACCACGGCGCGAAAGGGCCCCGGTCGTCCGGCCGCGAAAAAGACCGCGGGGCGCAAGGCAGCCGCCAAGAAGACCGCCGGGCGCAAGGTGGCGACTCGCAAGACAGCCGCGAAGAAGACCGCCGGGCGCAAGGTGGCGACCCGCAAGACGGCCGCGAAGAAGACCGCCGGCCGCAAGGCCGCGACCCGCAAGACCGCGACCCGCAAGACGGCAACTCGCAAGACCGCGGCACGCAAGAGCCCTGCTCGCAAGACGGCGGCTCGCAAGACCGGAGCGAAGGCGGCCGCGCGCAAGACCACCGCGCGCAAGGCCGCAACCCGCAAGGCGCCGACCCGTCGGCGCAAGGCGGCCGCGCCGATGCCGGATAACGACATGCAGAACGGCAACGGCATGCACGAGGGTCACGAGGGCGAGGAATAGCTGAGCCTCGGCTTTCTTCGTCGTGTCCGCCTCCGGACTTGATCCGGGGGCGGCCGTGACGGTTTAGGGGCGCCCCGGCCTAGCTGAACGTTGTCAGCAGGTCGGCCACCTGTGCCGATGTAAGCTCGCGCGGAGACGCGTGCCGCAGGAGCAATGTGAGCCGCGCTGCCTCCTCCAGTTCTTCGGCCGCGTAGACCGCCTCTGTCAGCGTCTTACCGCACACGACCGGCCCGTGGTTGGCAAGCAGGACGGCGCGCGCGTCGTGGGCGGCGGCGTGGATCGCTGGCTCCATCGCTGGGTCGCCCGGGCGAAAATACGGGATGACGGGCAGCTTCCGTCCGATCCGCATCACGAAGTAAGGGGTCAGCGGCGGGATGTCGCCGTCCGCCAGACACGCGATCGCCGTCGCCATCGTGGAGTGCAGATGCACGACCGCTCCGGTGTCGCGCGCGGTGTAGAAGGCCCGGTGCATGAACACCTCCTTCGACGGCGCATCGCCGCCGACATGGCGGAAGCCCGTGTCCAAGCGTGCCAATCTCGCTGGATCGAGTCGGCCGAGGCAGGAATTGGTGGGCGTGATCAGGTAGCCGTCGGCCACCCGCGCGCTGATGTTACCCGCCGAGCCGACCGAGAATCCGCGTGCGAACAGGCTCGCCGCCAGCTCCACCATCAGGCGGCGCAGTGCATCCTCGTCCATCGCGATCCCCTCAATCCAATGCGGCGAAGGCGTCGCGAAAGAAATCACGCCCGCCGAAATTGCCCGACTTCAGCGCCAACAGCAGCGGATGCGCGCCGCCCTCGGCGTAGGTCCAGGGTACGCCGGTGTCGATCTCCTCGCCGATTAGCAAGCTCCGTACCCCGAGCCGTGCGGCGATCGCACCCGCCGTCTCACCGCCCGCGACCACCAGGCGACGCACGCCGCGTGCGATCAGACCTTCGGCGACGCCGGCGAGCGCGTGCTCGATCAAGGCACCCGCCGCCTCGCGTCCCATGCGCGCCTGCAACGCCGCGACCTGATCGGGGGGCGCCGAAGCGGCGATCACCACCGGCATCGGACCGAGCTTGCCATCCGCCCACGCCAGCGCGCGCGCGCACAGCGCTTCCGCATCCGGTTCGGCGAGCGGGTCCAGCTCCAGCACCGCCATCCGCTCCCGCGCGGCGGCGATCTGGCCCAACGTGGCGCGCGAGCAGGAGCCCGCGAGAACTGCGTTGGCGCCGTTCACCGCCGGCAACGCACCCGGATCGGGGCGTGTCTCCAGCAATCCCGCGCGGCGGAAGTTCTCCGGCAGGCCCATCGCGACGCCCGATCCGCCGCTGATCAGCGCGTGCCCGGCGGCCGCTTCGCCGATCGCGCGAAGATGTGCGTCGGCCACTGCATCGACGATCGCCCAGCGTCGTCCCTGCTCCTTCAGTGCGGTCATCGCGCGCCGGATCGCGAGTGCACCCTGCTCGACTGTCCCGAACGGCACCAATCCGACGGTGCCGTCGGTCTGGCGGCCGAGCACGCGCACCAGGTTGGAATCGGTCATCGGCGTCAGCGGGTGGTGCTCCATCCCGCTCTCGCTCAGCAGCGTGGCGCCGACGAACAGATGGCCCTGATAGACGCTGCGCCCGTTCGCCGGGAATGCCGGGCAAGCGAGCGCGAAGCCGCAGCCCAGGGCGGCGATCAGCGCGTCACCCACGGGACCGATATTGCCCGCATCCGTGCTGTCGAAGGTGGAGCAGTATTTGAAGAAGACCTGCCGGATATTCGCCGCACGCAGCCAGGTCAGCGCCGCGAGGCTTTCCTCGACTGCCTGACGTACCGGGGCAGTGCGCGATTTCAGCGCGATCACGACCGCATCGGCGTCGGGAACCGGATCGACGGCGCGCGGCACGCCGATCAGCTGCACCGTCCGCATCCCGTTGCGGACCAAGGTCGAGGCGAGATCGGTCGCGCCGGTGAAATCGTCGGCGATGGCGCCCAATAGCATCGATGCCTCCTGTTCAGCCGTCCAGCGCGGCGACGAATGTCCGCACCTGCGTCGTCCAGTCCGGCAGCGTCTGCCCGGCCTGCCAGGCGATTTCCGCCATTTCGGCGCGCAGCGCCGCGCTGAAGATCAGCCGACGCATCGCCTTCGAGAGCTGCTCGACATCGCCTGGTGGGGCGACAACACCCGCCTCGGCGGGCACCAGCGCCGCAGCGCCGCCGCCCGAGGTGACGGCGACCGGCAATCCGCGCCGAAGCGCCTCGGCAACGGCGCTGCCGTATGCCTCCCACTGGGTGGCGAGCGCGAACAGGTCTGCCTTCCGCCATAGCTTCTCAAGCGTCGGCTGATCGAGGGCGCCCGCGAAGTGTACCTGTGCGCCGATGCCGAGTTGCTCGGAGAGAGCGGCGAGCACGGTGGCGTGCCCGGGATCGCGCGTCGCGGAGCCGACAATGGTGAGGTGCCAGTCGAGGTCGAACAGGCGCGCCAATGCGCGGAGCAGCACGTCGTGACCTTTGCGTGGGATCAGCGCGCCGACCGACAGGATCGCGCAGCCCGGTCCGCCCGAGCCGGTGCTGCGCGGCGCATTCTCGGTCCCCGGTACGACGATCGCGATGTGCGCGGCATCGACGCCGAACTCTGCGACGAGACGTTCGGCGACGATCTGGCTGGTGACGACGACCCGATGCAGCCGCGGAAGCAGGCGCAGCGCAGCGTTGCGGAGCGAGGCGCGATCGGCGTCACTGGCCCCGTCGGCGAGGGCGGCCGGGTGATGCACGAGGCCAAAGGCGCCGGCGGCCTCCAGCGCATCGCCCTGGCCAACGAACGCGGGGAGCGCGAGGCCGTCGATCAGCAGCCGCGTGCCGCGCTTGGCCACACCGTCGAGCGCAGCGCGCGCGGCTTCGCGTGCGGCGGTGTCGGCTTGCGGATGAGCGCCGGGGAGCTCCGCGACGTCAACCGCATGGCCCGCATCTCGCAGGCCCTCGACGATGCGCCGGGCGTAGAAGAACCCGCCGACGGGCGTATCGAGCGGCGCTGGAACGGCGAAGGCGATCTGCATGGCGCGAGTGTGCGCGGGCCAATGCCCGGCCTCAAGTGCGTAGCGCCCCAACCGCGCGCGCCGCCTCGGAAGAGATTCAGCGCTCGATCGGATTCAGCCCTCCAAAACGAAGGTGACCTCCATCGTGACCCGGTATTCCGCGATCTTTCCGTTCGTTACCCTCGCCTTCTCCTCAATCACATGAAGACCGGTGATCCCGCGCAATGTCTTGCTCGCGCGCGTGAGGCCCTCCTGGATAGCGGCGTCGAAGCTGGTCGGCGAAGCCGCGGTGATTTTCGACACGCTTGCTACT
>JBDTFI010000615.1:0-6979 GCA_039938035.1 Acetobacteraceae bacterium
ACCCGGCGGCCGAACAGCCGCACCTCCCCCGCGGTCGGCGTCACCTCGTCGAGCAGCATCTTGAACAGCGTGCTCTTGCCGGCGCCGTTCGGCCCGATCACCGCATGGATGGAGCCGGTGCGGACCGCGAAGGAGACGTCCTCGACCGCGTGCACGCCGCCGTAGAATTTCGACACGCCGACCACGCGCAGCGCCGGGGCGGCGGGATCGGCGCGCACCAATGGCGCGATCAGCGGCAATTCCGGCGCCGGCGGCGGCGCCTCGGTGGCCTCCCCGCCCTCCTCCGGCACCCCGATTTCGCCGGCGGTGATCCGCCGGCGCACGAACCACCAGCGGATCTCGCCCACGATGCCGCGCCTGAGGCCGATGACCAGGATCACGAAGACCAGGCCGAGGATCAGCTTCCACAGCGCTCCGATGCCGGGGATCAGCTGCAAATTGTCGCGCAGATAAAACCAGATCGTCGCGCCCACCAGCGGGCCGATCAGCGTGCCGACGCCACCGATGACGGTCTGCACGATCAACTCGCTCGAGGTGTCGAGCGAGAAGGCGTCGGGTGGCATGTAGCTCTGGAACACCCCGAGCAGCCCGCCGGCGAGCCCGGCATAGAGGGCGGCGATCACGAACACCGCCAGCTTGTATCCGAGCACCGAGTTTCCGACCATCGCGGCGCGCACGGTGTTCTCCCGTATGGCGCGGAGCACGAGGCCGAACGGCGAATGCACGATCCGCCGCGCCAGCACGAAGCCGGCGAAGAAGAACGCCGCGAGCAGCCAGTACATCGGCCAGCCGGCGGTGATCTTGTAGCCGCCGAGGCTGGGGAACGGCACGCCAGGAAGCCCGTTCTCCCCGCCGGTGTAGGCCGATAGCGGGTTGTTCTCGAGGAAATAGGCCATCTGCGCGAAGGCGAAGGTGATCATCGCGAAGTAGATGCCGATGCTCCGGATCGCGAGCCAGCCGACGACGATTCCGAAGACTCCCCCCGCGATGGTGCCGATGAAGAGCGCCAGCCAGACGCTCGCCGTGATGTGGTTGAGCAGCAGATAGGCGGCGACGAAGCCGCCGGTGCCGTAGAACGCCGCCTGGCCGAACGAAAGCAGCCCGGCGACCCCGAACAGCAGGTCGAAGCCGAGGCCGAACAGGCCGATGTCGAGGACGCGCTGCATGAGGTCGAACGAGGCCCCGATCCGCGGCAGCACGAGGGGCGCGACGATAAGGACCACCGCCAGCGCCACGACCGGCACCGGCGAGACCCGCTGGCGCGTCATACCCTGCCCTCGGAGCCGAACAGACCTTGCGGGCGGACGACCAGCAACAGCGCCATCACGGCGTAGAGCATCACCTCGGAATAGGCGGAGTTGAACGCGCTGGTGAGGCTGATGATCTCGCCGGCGACGATCCCGCCGACCACCGCGCCCGGATACGAGCCGAGTCCGCCGATCACGATCACCACGAACGATTCGACAAGGAAGGTGTCGCCGAGATCGGGGGTCACCGCGACGATCGGAGCGTACAGCATCCCCGACACCCCGGCCGCGGCGACGCCGATCGCGAACACCAGCAGGAACGCTCGTCGCACGTTGATCCCCAGGATGCCGACCATCCGCGCGTCCTCGATCCCGGCGCGGACCACGAGGCCGATCGAGGTGCGATAGAGGACGACATAGAGACCGATCAGCAGGGCGGCGATGATGCCGATCAGCTGCAGGCGGTAGGTCGGATAGATCAGGAAGCCGATCTGCGCCGCCCCCTGCGCCCAGACTGGCACGTCGATGTGCTGGGCCTGCGAGCCGAAGATCGCCCGCACCGACTCGACGATGACGATGCCGGCCCCGAAGGTGACCAGGATCTGGTCCTCCGGCGGGCGGTTGTAGAACCAGCGGATCAGCACCCGCTCCAGCAGTGCGCCCAGCACCAGCATGAACGCCGCGCCGACGAACAGCCCGGCGACGAAGGAACCGGTGGCGGCGGTGATCGCGAAGATCACATAGGCACCGACCATGAACAACGCGCCGTGCGCGAAGTTCAGCACGCCGAGCGTGCCGAGGATGATGGTCAGCCCGCTGCTGACCAGCGCTAGCAGAGTCCCAAGAGCCAGGCCATTGAAGGCCTGGGACAACAACAGCGCCCCGCTAGGCATCGGTGTCGGCGAGCCTTTCGTTGCGTCGGTTCAGGTATACGCGCCGAGATGGCAGCCGAACATCCCCGGTGGCGACATCAGCTTCTCGCCGGGCACGATTTCCACCAGATCGTAGAAATCCTCCTTGTTCTTCATCGCCGCGGGCGCCTTGCCGACCAGCACCGGCACCGGGCGGACCAGCTGATGATCCTCGGCGCGGTACCAGACCTTGCCGAGGGTGCTGTCGAACGGCTGGTCCTTCGACGCCTCCAGCACCTTGATCACGTCGGGCGGATAGAAGCCCTTCGCCCGCTCGACCGCGAGCGCCCAGACATAGGTCTGCGCATAGCCGATATGGGCATCCCAGCGCGGGCGGTAGTTGTTCTTGGCGAGGAACGCCTCGACGAAATCCTTGGCCAGCGGGTATTTGTCCTCGAGCGTCCACCAGAAATCCATCGTGCCGTAGACGCCCTCCATCAGCCCGTTCCCGACCTCCCTGGCCTGGAAGGCGGAGATGTTCGGCGCCGTCATCTTCATCCTCTTCAGCACGCCGAATTGCGCCGCCTGCTTGGTGGAGGCCACCGCGTCGGCGCCGAAGGCGATGTTGACGAACAGGTCTGCGCCGCTGTTGGCGATGTTGAGCAGCGCCGAGCTGAAATCGTTGGTCCCCAGCGGCACCACCTGATTGGTCGCGACGGTCCACCCGTGCTCCTTGCCGCCGGCGGAGATCGAGTCGAAAAGCGAATGGCCGTAAGTGTAATCCGGGGTCAGGTAAGCGACCTTCAGGCCCTTGCCCATCTGCTTGGCCAACACCGGCACCAGCGCCTGGCTGACCATGTAGGCAGAGGGCTGCGAACGGAAGGCGTAGCGCTGGCAGTCCTTGCCGGTGGTGTCGTTGGAGCCGCTGGCACCGACCATGTTCAGCACCTTCTCGCGCTGCGCCAACTCTTCCAGCGCCACCGCGGTCGAGGAGGCAACGCAGCCGCTGATCATGATCGCCTTGTTCTGGCTGATGAACCGGGTCTGCGCCTGCACGGCGATGTTGGGTTTGGTCGCGGTATCAGCGATCGCGTAGTGGATCTGCTTGCCGAGCACGCCCTTGCCCTTGAGGCCCCATTTCTCCGCCGTGCCGCCGCCGGCGTTGATCTCGGCGAAAGCCAACTCGTAGCCGAGCTGGTGGTCCTTGCCGTCGTCGGCATAGGGGCCGGTGAGCGGCGTCGTGACGCCAATGAAGACGCTGTCACCCTGAGTCCCAGCCGGCCAGGTGCCGAGCGGAGCATGATCCTCTGCCGCCAAGGCAGGGGTAAACGGGAGACCCCCCAGTGCCAGCCCGCCGGCGGCACCGAGGCCGAACCGCAACGCGTTCCGCCGGCTCATGCCGCCGGATTGATCTGGTGTGCGCATCCTGGCCTCCCTTGCCCGCCTGTTTTTTTGCTGCTGTGCAGCAATATCATGTCAATCTGTTCGCTCGTTCACATCGAGCCCTCGTAGTCCGGATAAAGCAGAACTCGCGGCGTCTCAAGGGAGCTTGCCAAGCCGCGAAACATTGCCAAAGTGATCGAACGTCGGACTGGCCGCGAGCTGCAGCTCGCGGGGGCCGCGCGAGGAAACTCAGGGAGAACATAAATGGAACATGACCAACATCCGGCGCCGTCGCGGCGCGAGATGCTGCGGCTGGGAGCCGGGTTGCTCGGTGGAGCCGCGCTCGCGGGCGGCTTGCCAGGTCCGGCGAGGGCAGCCGATGAGCCGATCGGAACCTGGCCCGCCGGCGTCTCCGGCTCGACCGCCTTCATCGGCCTCGACCCGCCGCTCACCGGCACCTACGCGGTGCCGGGGCAGGACGAACTCAAGGGCTACGAACTGGCGATCGAGCACGTCAACGAGGGCAACGAGATCATCCGCGCGATGGCGCCCAAGGTGACGAAGGGCCTGCTTGGCAAGAAGGTGATCTACGGCGTCGCTGATTCCCAGGCGAAGCCCAACGTCGCGGTGCAGAACCTCGCGAAGTTCGTCGCCGACAACAAGGCGATCATGGTCACCGGCTCCTGCTCAAGTGCCGTCGCGGTGGCATCCAACAAGTTCGCCCAGCGCGAGAAGGTGATTTACCTGCCCGGGGTCAGCGGCTCGAACGACACCACCGGCAAAGACTGCGTGCGCTACTCGTTCCGCAGTTGCTTTTATGGCCAGACCTCGTCGGCGGCGCTCGCGCCGGTGCTACTCAAGACCATCGGCAAGAACAAAAAGGTCGCCTATCTGACGCCGGATTACACGTACGGCCATACCGTGCAATCGTCGATGGAGGAATACCTCAAGAAAGGCGGCTGGACGACGGCGACCAATCAGGTCGCCCCGCTCGGCGCCCCCGACTACAGCTCCTACCTGCTCAACATCGCCAACAGCGGCGCCGATGTCTTCGTCAACATCAACTGGGGCAACGACGCAGTCCAGTCGATCAAGCAGGCGAATGGTTTTGGCATCCTCAAGAAGATGCAGCTGGTGGTGGCCTATCAGGTGCCGTTCCTGGCCCGCGACGTGGGCGCCGAGCTGATGGAGGGCGTCTACTCGGCGACCGACTGGTGGTGGACGCTGGAGGACAAATACCCGCTGTCGAAGCTGTTCCTCGATGCGTTCCAGAAGAAGTACAACTATACCCCGGACTGGACCGCCGAGACCGGATACATGCAGATCGCCTCCTGGGCGCGCATGGTCTCCGAGGCCGGAACGTTCAACCCTGTCGAAGTCATCAAGACCTACGAGAAGGGCGAGCATTTCGACTCGTTGCTCGGCGAGGTGTGGTTCCGCCCGGAGGACCATCAACTCGTGCGGCCGGTCTACATCGTGAAGGGCAAGGCGCCGTCGGCGATGAAGACCAAGGACGACTACTGGGACGTCACCGAGATCGTTCCCGGACTGGGGTTGATGCAGGCACCTGACGCCTTCGGCTGCAAGCTCGGGCCGTACGTCTGAGGCCATCCCCCGCCCGGCGCGCCCGCGCACGCCGACCTCTCCCGCGACATGCGGGAGAGGTGAAGGGGGACGATCCGCGCTACATCGTATCGCGCTAGGACCAGCGCCAATCCGCGATCTCCGGCATGTCCTCACCGTGCGCGGTGATGTGGGCGCGGTGGGCGGCGAGCTTCGCCTCGAATCCCGCGATCACTCCGGCGGAGGCGGTGCGCAGCCGCCCCACACGGCGCAGCGCCTCGATCGCAAGATGGTAACGGCTCATGCCGTTCACCACGAGCATGTCGAAGGGAGTCGTGGTGGTGCCCTCCTCGCGGTACCCTTTCACATGGAAGCGTCCTGGATCGGGGCGGCGGTAGATCAGTTCGTGGACCAGCAGAGGGTAGCCGTGAAAGGCGAACACCACCGGCGCCGTGTCGGTGAACAGCGCGGTGAAGGCGGCCTCGTCCATCGCGTGCGGATGATCGCCGGCTGACTCCAGCGTCAACAGATCGACGACGTTGACCACGCGGACCCTCAGTTCCGGCATCTCGCGCTTCAGCAGCCATGCGGCGGCCAGGGTTTCGGTCGTCGGTACGTCACCAGCAGAGGCGAGCACGACGTCGGGCTCGCCTTCGCAGGACGCGAACTGCCAGATCGAGGCACCGCGCGCGCAATGCGCCCGCGCTTGCGCGAGGTCGAGCCACTGCCATCGCTGATTCTTCGAGGCGACGATCAGGTTGATAAGGCCCACGCCGCGCAGGCAGTGCTCGCTGATCGCCAGCAGGCAATTGGCGTCGGGCGGCAGATAGACGCCGATCTCGGACGATTTCCGCATCAGCATCGTGTTGATGAAGGTCGGCCCCTGATGGCTGTAACCATTGTGATCCTGCTCCCACACGTGGCTGGTCAGCAGGTAGTTCAAGGAGGCGACGGGAACCCGCCACGGCAGGTCGCGAGCCATCTTCTGCCATTTCGCGTACTGCGCCATCATGGTGTCGATGATGCCGATGAACGCCTCATAGCAGGCGAAGATGCCGTGCCGGCCGGACAGCAGATAGCCTTCGAGCCAGCCCTCGCAGCAATGCTCCGACAGGATTTCCATCACCCTGCCGTCGCGCGCCAACCCGACGTCGGACGCAATCAGGGGCAGGTTCCAGGCCCGGGCAGTCACCTCGAACACCGCGCCCAGATGATTGGAGTTGGTTTCGTCAGGGCAGAACAGGCGAAAATTGCCCGCCGCCCGGTTGGCGCGGAACACCTCGCGCAGCCAGTCGCCCATGACGGCCGTGCTCTCGGCCCGCACCGCGCCCGGCGCAGAAACGGCGATGGCCTGCGCGGCGATGTCGGGAAGCTCGAGCGGGACGCGGATCGCCCCGCCGTTCGCCTGCGGGGCGCGGCCCAGGCTCAACTCGGGCGCCGGCAGGACCGCGGTGATCGCGGCGATCGGACGGCCCTCGCCGTCGAACAGTTCGTCGGGGCGGTACGAGCGCAGCCAGTCCTGCAGCACCCGCAGATGCGCCGGGTTGGTACGCGGGTCGGTGATCGGGATTTGATGGCTGCGGAAGGTGCCCACGATCGGCAGCCCGTCCAGCGTGAGCGGGCCGGTCATGCCCTTCGGCGTCCGCAACACGATCACCGGCCAGCCATTATAGTCCGGCCTGACGTTGCCCCGCGCGCGCGCCTGGCGGGCGTGGATTTCCCCTTGCGCCCACTCCAACGCATCGGCCAAGGGGGCGTGGACGTCCTCGGGGCTGTCGCCCGCGACCTCGCGCATCACGTAGCCGCAACCGGTGAAATACGCCGCCAGTTCGTCGCGCGTCATGCGCGCATAGAAGGCGGGGCCGGACAACTTCACCCCGTTCAGGTGCAGGATCGGCAGCACCGCCCCGTCGCGGGCGGGGTCGATGAACTTCG
>JBDTFI010000616.1:0-5826 GCA_039938035.1 Acetobacteraceae bacterium
CGCCATCGAACGGAACGAGTAATTGACGTGGTTCTCCCCGCCATCTTCCGGACCGACGCTGTCGCCGTAGCCGCGCAGGTCGGGGCAGATCACGTGGAAATGCTCGGCCAGACGGTTGGCGACGCCGTGCCAGGAGACGTGGGTCAGCGGATTGCCGTGAAGCAGGAGCAGCGGCGGCCCGCTGCCGCCATGGCGCAAGTGGATGCGCGCGCCGCCGGTCTCGATCTCGGTCCGGGTGAAGCCCTCGAACATCCGATCCCCTAGATCGCCTTCACCCGCACATACGACCCCGGCGCATCCTCGATCGCCTTCAGCTTGCCGGCGCCGGGCTGACGCGCGGGCACCATCGTCGCGTCGTACGAAGTGACCCAGCGCTGCCAGTCGGGCCACCACGACCCGGCCATCTCGGTCGCTCCCGCCAGCCACGCCTCCGGGTCGGGCGGCAACTCGGTGCCCACCCAGTGGCCGTATTTGCCGCCCTCGGGCGAGTTCACCACGCCGGCGATGTGGCCCGAGGCGGCCAGCACGAAGCGCTTCGTTCCCGACAGCAGCTGCGTCCCCTTGTAGGTGCTCTTCCACGGGGCGATGTGATCCTCGCGGGTGGACAGGAAATAGGCCGGGACGTCGATCCGGCGCAGGTCGATCGGCACGTCCGACAAACTGATCCCGCCCGGCTGCGCCAGCAGGTTCTCCTGATACATCTTGCGCAGATAGAAGCTGTGCATCCGCGCCGGCATCCGGGTCGAATCGGCGTTCCAGTACAGCAGGTCGAATGGGAACGGCTCGTTGCCGAGCAAATAGTTGTTCACCACGAACGACCAGATCAGGTCGTTGGCCCGCAGCATGTTGAACGTCGTCGCCATCTCGCTGCCCTCGAGATAGCCGCGCTTGTTCATCTTCTCCTCGAGCGCCCGCAGCTGCTCCTCGTCGATGAAGACACCCAGCTCGCCCGCCTCGGCGAAGTCCATCATGGTGACGAAGAACGTCGCCGTCTTGATCCGCTCGTCGCCTTTCGCCTTCATATAGGCGAGCGTGGCGGACAGCAGCGTGCCGCCCAGGCAGTAGCCGATCGCATCGACCTCGCGCTCCCCGATCGCCTTCTCGATGGCGTCGAGTGCCGCGAGGTAGCCCTCGTGCATGTAGTCCTCGAAGCCTTTCTCGGAGAGGCGCTCGTCGGGGTTGACCCACGAGATCATGAACACGGTGTGGCCCTGGCTGACCGCCCAGCGCACGAAGCTGTTCTTCGGGCGGAGGTCCAGGATGTAGAACTTGTTGATCCAGGGCGGCGCGATCAACAGCGGGCGCTTCAGCACCTTTTCGGTGGTGGGCGTATACTGGATCAGCTGCATCAGGTCGTTCTGATAAACCACCTTGCCCGGGGAGACGGCGATGTTCTCCCCCAGAGTGAAGGCGTCCATGTCGGTCATCTTGATGCGCAGCTTGCCCTTGCCCTGCTCCAGGTCGGTCAGCAAATTGTTCAGCCCGCGCAGCAGGTTCTCCCCGCCCGTCTCGACGGTCTTGCGCAGCACCTCGGGATTGGTCAGCACGAAGTTCGACGGGCTCATCGCGTCGATGAACTGGCGCGAATAGAAATCGACCTTGGCCGCCGTCTTCGGGTCCAGGCCGTCGGCCTGCTTGACGACATCCTGGATGTAGCGCGCCGACAGCAGGTACGACTGCTTGATGAAGTCGAACACCTCATTGTCGCGCCACGATTCGTCGCGGAAGCGCCGGTCGCTCGCCGGGGCGTCGATCACCCGCTCGGCCGGGACGCCCAGCATCCGCTTCGCCGTGCTCTGCCACAGGGTCAGATAGTCCTGCCAGAACCCCATCTGCGCTTGCATCATCTTGGCCGGGTTGGCCATCAGGCGCGTGGTCATCTCGAAGAAGGCGCTGCCCAGGCCGAGCGCGTCCGTCGCCCCGCCCTCCTTGCCGTCCTTGCTTTCCTGGCGCTTCAGCCAGGCCGCCACCAGGCGCTGGGAGTGTTCGGCGATATCGCTCATGGAACGGCTGACGACCGCCGGGTCCGGCAGCTTGAAGCCGCTGTGCTGGGAGGGTTGGGTATCGGCCATGAAGGCATCCTTTCCGGGCCGGACGGCAGAAGCTACATCTGCCGCGAATGCGGCAACCTGGAGCTGGATCCGGCCAATGACGGCATATGAGATTTGGGCGGAGCCTATCGACCGGCGAGCCGCGGGACAAGCACCGATGCTGCTTCGCACCATCGCCGCGGCGGCGCTGCTGGCGGGCCTTGCCGCATGCTCGGCCGCGCCGCGCGCCTTCCACAATGTGGAGGGCGGGGAGATCGCGAAGCCCCGCGCGGCCCTCCCAGGCGTGGAGCGGCCCTACCCGAACCTCGCCTCCGTCCCCGCGCGCCCGGCGCCGCCCGATCAGAAGGCGCTGGACGCGATCTCCCAGGCGCTGATCGCCGACCGCGAAAACGCCCGCCACCTGACCATGCCGGCGCCCGCGGACCCGTCCCTGCCGTCGGCGTCCCCCGCGCTGTTCGGCGTCGGCACCGTGCCGCCGCCGCCACCCGCCGGCTCGCCGTCGGCGACGCTCGCCGCGGTCGAGGCCCCGCCCACCCCACCGACGCCGCCGGTGACGGCGGCCCCGGGCGCGTCCAACAGCGTCGCCAGCCCGCCACCGGCTGCGCCGCCGCAGGTGCCCGCCGGGCCACCGCCACCGCCTCGCCTTACCTCGGTCGGTCCACCCGCCGGCGCCCCGGCCGCCGCGCCCCAACCGATCAAAACGCCGGCACCACCGCCGCCGGTCGTCGCGAAAGCCGCGCCATCCCCGGCGCCATCCGCGACGCCATCCCCTGGGGCAAGCGCGGCGAACACGGTCGTGGTGGCCTTCGCGCCGACCTCCGCCGTGCTGCCCGCCGACTCGGCGGCGGCCCTGCGCGCTCTCGCCAAGCGCCGCGGCACCCACACGGTCGCGGTGATCGGCTACGGCGACACCGCCGAGGCGAACCCGGCGACGCAATCACAGGCGGTGTCGCTCGGCCTGCAACGCGCCGAGGCGATCGCCCAGGCGCTCGCCGCCGACGGCGTGCCGGAAAACGCCGTCCGCCTCGATGCCCTCGCGAATGGTCGCGGCGGCTCGGCGAGGCTAATAGAGTAGCGATCCCTCCCGCCGAAAGCCGCATCATGCAAGACGAGTTCCACCGCATCCGTCGCCTGCCGCCCTATGTCTTCGCCGAGGTCAACACCGCCAAGGCGCGCGCGCGGGCGGACGGTGCCGACATCATCGACCTCGGCATGGGCAACCCCGACAGCGCGACGCCAGCCCATATCGTCGCCAAGCTGGTCGAGGCCGTCGCCGATCCGCGCACCCACCGCTACTCGGTCAGCAAGGGCATCCCCGGGCTCCGCCGCGCCCTCGCCGGTTACTATCAGCGCCGCTTCGACGTCGGGCTCGACCCCGATACCGAGGTGATCGCGACGCTGGGCTCGAAGGAGGGGCTGGCCAACCTCGCCGCCGCCATCACCAGTCCCGGCGACACCATCCTGGTGCCCAACCCGTCCTACCCGATCCACCAGTTCGGCTTCATCATCGCCGGCGCCGCCGTGCGCAGCGTCCCAGCGCGCCCGGACGACGACATGCTGCGCGCGCTGGATCGCGCGGTGCGCCACTCGGTCCCCAAGCCGACCGCGCTGATCGTGAACTTCCCCTCGAACCCCACGGCCTATCTCGCCGACCTCGACTTCTACCGCGAGATCATCGCTTTCGCCCGCCGCCACGAGATCTGGGTGATGTCGGATCTCGCCTATGCCGAGATCTATTTCGGCGAGCGCATCCCACCCTCGATCCTGCAAGTCCCCGGCGCGAAGGACGTCGCCGTGGAGTTCACCAGCCTGTCCAAGACCTACTCCATGCCCGGCTGGCGCATGGGTTTCGCCGCCGGCAACGCCCGCCTCATTTCGGCGCTCGCCCGAATGAAGAGCTACCTCGACTACGGCGCCTTCACCCCGATCCAGGTCGCCGCGGCCGCCGCGCTCAACGGCCCGCAGGACTGCGTCGCCCAGGTCCGCGCCCTCTATCGCGAACGCCGCGACGTGCTGATCCGCGGCCTCGCCCAGGCCGGCTGGGACGTCCCCTCGCCGGGCGGCTCGATGTTCGCCTGGGCGCCGATCCCGCCGGCTTATGCCTCCTTGGGTTCGCTCGAATTCAGCAAGCTGCTGCTCGAACGCGCCAAGGTCGCGGTCGCCCCGGGCATCGGCTTCGGCGAGCACGGCGACGGCTTCGTGCGCATCGCCCTGGTCGAGAACACCCATCGCCTCCGCCAGGCCGTGCGCGGGATCCGCGACTTCCTGCAAGCGGGGAGCAACCGCAGCGAACCGGCGGCGGAGCGCGTCGCGTGAGGCATCTCCCGTCATTGCGAGCCGAAGGCGAAGCAATCCAGGCGTTCGCGCGAGGAGCGGGCCTGGATTGCTTCGCTGCGCTCGCAATGACGACGCCGGGCGTTCCCGCATGACCCACCCCCTCTCCATCGGCCTCGCCGGCCTCGGCACGGTCGGCGTCGGCCTGCTGCGCCTGCTCGACCGGAATGCCGCGCTGATCACCGCGCGCGCCGGCCGCCCGATCGCTGTCACCGCGATCTCCGCGCGCGACCACGACCGCGACCGCGGCGTGTCTCTCGCGGGCCTGCGCTGGCACGACAACCCGGTGGCGCTGGCCGCCGACCCGTCCGTCGACGTTGTCGTGGAGTTGATCGGCGGCGCCGAGGGCCCCGCCCGTACGCTGGTCGAATCGGCGCTGGCCGCCCGCAAGCCGGTTGTCACCGCCAACAAGGCGCTTCTCGCGATCCATGGCGCCGCGCTGGCCCACGCCGCCGAGGAAGCCGGCGTCCCCCTCGCCTTCGAGGCGGCGGTCGCCGGCGGCATCCCGGTCATCAAGGCGCTGCGCGAGGGCCTCGCGGTCAACCACATCGCCCGCGTCGCCGGCATCCTCAACGGCACCTGCAATTACATCCTGACCCGGATGGCCGCCGAAGGCCTGGACTTCGCCGAGATCCTCGCCGATGCCCAACGCCTGGGCTACGCCGAGGCCGACCCGGGCTTCGACGTCGACGGCGTCGACGCCGCCCACAAACTGGCGATCCTCGCCGCCCTGGCCTTCGGCCGCCCGGTCGCGTTCGAGGCGGTGCACGTCGAGGGCATCCGCGCCATCTCCGCGCTCGACATCGGCTTCGCCCGCGAACTCGGCTACCGGATCAAGCTGCTCGGCATCGCGCGCGCAACCGATCGGGGAATCGAGGCTCGTGTCCACCCGGCGATGGTCCCCGAGCACGCCCCGATCGCCCGCGTCGACGGCGTCTTCAACGCGATCGTCATCGAGGGCGACTTCGTCGGCCGCATCATGCTGGAGGGCCGCGGCGCCGGCGCTGGCCCGACCGCCTCGGCGGTCGCCGCCGACCTCATCGACATCGCCCGCGGCCGCGCTACGCCCGTCTGGGGCGCCTCGGCCGGCGCGCTCTCGACCGCTCCCTCGGTGCCGATCGAGCAGCACGTCGGGCCGTACTACCTCCGCCTCATGGTGGTCGACCGCCCCGGCGTCATCGCCGACGTAACCGCGATCCTGCGCGACCAGGGCGTGTCCCTCGAATCGATGCTCCAGCGCGGCCGCGCCCCCGGCGAGGCGGTACCCGTGGTCCTGGTCACCCATGAGACGCGGGAAAGCGCGATGCGGTCCGCCCTCGCCCGGATCGCCGCGCTGGACGCGGTCACCGAGCCGCCGACCCTGGTGCGGATCGAAGCGGATTGAGCCGGAGGCGCTGAGATGTGGTCACATCGGCGACGCCGGCCCCGGATTTGTGGACAC